>NZ_PJJV01000073.1:0-101776 GCF_002929655.1 Cryobacterium sp. M23 | reverse complement strand
TTGTGTTTCTCGTGTTCCATTTGTCTATCCAATCCTGAATTCAGGAGGACTGTCCGGAAACACCGGGTCACCCCAGGCGCCCAAACCGGCGTTTCCTAAAATTCTCCGCATTTACGTGCCGACGGATGCGAGTGGCGGGCCTGGTGACGGGTACCTCCTACGGGCGGTGCGACGGCTGTCCGCGGGAAACTCATCCGCTCCAGGTCGGCAAAAAAGATCGGCCGCACAGCCTGAGCTGCGCGGCCGATCCTGGAACTATACGGTCGGCTGGACTACACCGGCGAGGGCATCGTGAAGCTCTTTGGCTTCAGCGTCGTTCACAGAGACGACAAGTCGGCCTCCACCTTCGAGCGGAACACGCACGATGATAAGGCGCCCCTCTTTTACAGCCTCCATTGGCCCGTCTCCGGTCCTTGGCTTCATGGCCGCCATGAACTCCCCTTCCATTCATTCGTCTGAACTTCCATTATCTGCCATTACGGGCTGAGACTGTAATTAGGGAGGTGTCCAGTCCGCTCCGTAGACCCCCCAGCACAGCAGGAGCCAGCCCCACTGTCCGGCGATGAACAGCAGCACGATGCCCACCCGGTACACGGCGCTCCGCGGCTGCGCCACGGCACCCAACAACGGAAACATCGGCATCAGCAGGCGGAAGGTGCTCGACTGCGGGAAAAACACCGCCAGCAGGTAGAGGCCGTAGCTGGCGAGCCAGAACCGCAGGTCCGTGCCCAGTCGGCGCACCGCCGGCAGCAACAGGGTCAGGCCGAACGCCAGGATGAGCCCCGAGACAACGATGATGCCCAGCGGCATCCCGAGCCACCAGACACCGCCCTGGAACCAGGCGGTGAACGGAACGAGCTCCTGGTAGCCGATGTAGGCCGACCGCCAGGCCAGCTCGGTGTCGGTGTAGGCCGTGATCGACCCCGTGGCGACCCAGGCGATGGCCGGCCAGGCCAGGCCGGAAATGCCGCTGAACACGGCAACGGATGACGCCAGCAACCGTTCGCGCACCGAAAACGGGTCTTGTTTCCGGGCAAGCCAGCGGTGCACGACGTGCAGCCCCAGGGCGAGCGCGAAGGCCAGGCCGCTGGGCCGGGTCAGCGCCATCACGGCGATCACCGGGAACAGCAGCACATACCGCCGCTCGAGCAGCAGGAGAAGAGCCAACGTGAGCAGGAAGAGGTACAGCGACTCGGCATAACCGAACTGCAGCACGGGCGACATCGGGGCCACACAGAACAGCACCACCGCGAACAACGCCGTCCCGGAGGCCTGTACAGTGCGCATCAGCCGGTAGAACAGCAGGGCGGCGCCGAGGCTGGCGGCCAGGGACACGAATACGGCCACGGGTGCCCACGGCTGCCCGAGGAGCACCATCAGCAGGCGCACGACCACCGGGTAGCCGGGCATGAAGGCCCAGGCGTTCTCCGCGATCTCCCCGCCGGCGGTGAGCGGCAGTGTCGACGGGTAGCCCGCGACGGCGACGATGTTGTACCAGCGGGCGTCCCACATGTTCGCGAACTCCGCGTAGCCGGGTGACGCGCCCGTCCACGGGTTGGCGCCCTGCACATTCGCGAGCAGTAGCACCAGGGTGGTCGTGACGAGCCGGGACGCGGCCCAGATCAGGGCGACCAGGGCCCACCACGGCGTGAGCCGGTAGCCGGCCTTCCAGCCGGACGACGCCACGGCTACCCGACGCTTGTGGTCAGCCACGCGCGAAGGCCGTCCTCGCAGTCCGTGATCTGCGCCAGGGCGACGCGTTCGTCGTCGGCGTGGGCCTTCAGCGGGTCGCCGGGGCCGTAGTTGACGGCGGGAATGCCCAGGGCGGAGAAGCGGGCGACATCCGTCCAGCCGTACTTGGGCTTGGCCTCGCCGCCGACCGCGGTCAGGAACTGCAGGGCCAGCGGGGCGTCCAGGCCCGGCCGGGCACCCTCGGCCCGGTCGACGACGGTGATCTCGTAGCCCGCGAAGAGCTCCTCCAGGTGCACGATGGCCTCCGCCGAGGTACGGCTGGGGGCGAACCGATAATTGATGTGCACCATGCACTCGTCGGGGATGACGTTGCCGGCGATGCCGCCGCCGATGCCGACGGCGTTGAGGCCTTCGCGGTAGACGAGGCCTTCGACCTCGACCTGCCGCGGCTCGTAGGCCGCCAGGATGTCGATGACGGGCCCGATCTTGTGGATGGCATTGTCTCCGACCCAGCTGCGGGCGGAGTGGGCGCGCAGCCCGAAGGTGCGGATCTCCACGCGCACGTTGCCGTTGCAGCCACCCTCGATCTGGCTGTTTGTGGGCTCACCGAGGATGGCGAAGTCGCCCGCGAAAAGGTCGGGCCGGTTGAGGGCGAGGCGGCCGAGGCCGTTGAGGTCGTCGGAAACCTCCTCGTGGTCGTACCACATCCACGTTACGTCGACGCTGGACGCGGTCAGTTCGGCGGCCAGCTTCAGCTGCACGGCCACGCCGGCCTTCATGTCGACGGTGCCGCGGCCCCAGAGATAGTCGACGCCATCGATGGTCTCGAACCGGGTCGGCAGGTTGTCGTTCAGCGGGACCGTGTCGAGGTGGCCGGCAATGATCACGCGCTGGGCCCGACCCAGGTTGGTGCGGGCGACGACGGTGTCGCCGTCGCGGATGATGTCGAGGTGCGGGTACCCGGCCAGCGCGCGTTCCACCGCGTCTGCGATGGCGGCCTCGTTACCGGACACCGACTCGAGGTCGCAGAGCGCCCGGGTGAGCTCGATCGAGGTCGCGGACAGGTCCAGGTTCACGGTGTTTTGGGGCACTCTACTAACCTAGAGCCATGACCTCCGCCGTGCCCCCGACATCCGTTTCCCCCTCGAACGCGTGGGGCTACGGCCTCGCCACCGTCGCCGGCGACGGCACGGTGCTGGACACCTGGTTCCCCGAACCTCGGCTCGGAACCCTGCCGGCCAGCCGCGACCGCTGGATCGTGCCGTCTGAACTCGAGGAATTCGCCGGGGTGGACCAGAGGCGAATGGTGCGGATCGAGGCCGTGACGATCGAGATCGACCTCACCGCTGCGCCTGCCGGAACGTCGGATGCCTACCTGCGCCTGCACCTGCTGTCGCACCTGCTGGTGCGCCCGAACACCCTCAACCTCGACGGCATCTTCGGCTACCTGCCCGCCGTGGTCTGGACGAATGCCGGTCCGATGCTACCCGCCGACTTCACCCGACTGCGGCCTGCCCTGCAGCGCCACGGCATCCAGACGACCGGAATCGACAAGTTCCCGCCGCTACTGAACTACGTCACGCCCGACCGGGTGCGGATCGCGGACGCGTCCCGGGTGCGTCTCGGGGCGTACCTCTCCCCCGGCACCACGGTGATGCACGAGGGTTTCGTCAACTTCAACGCCGGTACCCTCGGCACCTCGATGGTCGAGGGCAGGATCTCTCAGGGTGTCGTCGTGGGTGACGGCGCCGACATCGGCGGCGGTGCCTCCATCATGGGCACGCTCTCCGGCGGCGGTACCGAACGGGTGTCCATCGGCGAACGGGCCCTGCTCGGGGCCAATTCCGGGGTGGGCATCTCGATCGGCGCCGACAGCGTCGTCGAGGCGGGGCTCTATGTGACCGCCGGCACCAAGGTGCTGCTGCCGGGCCAGCCGCGCACTGCCGACGGCACGACGCCGTCGGTGAAGGCCGTCGAACTCTCCGGGGTCGCGAACCTGCTTTTCCGCCGCAACTCGGTCTCGGGCGCGGTCGAGGTGCTGGCGCGCACCGGCACAGGCATCGTGCTGAACGCCCAGCTGCACGCCTGACGCCGGGCGGCCGGTCCGACGCTCGAGCGCGACCGAAACAACCCGCACGGCGGCGCCTCCGCTGAGTACGCTGCCAGTCGCAAGGGAGTGGCAGGGGAACCGACGCACCCGACCATCATCGCCGAGGCGCCGCCTGACTACAGCCCCAGGTCCCTGACGAATTCGACGGAGATTCTGCTCGAAATCGCCCTAAACAGGTCGGAAACCGGCATTTTCGGCAGAATCTCCGTCGAATTGGTTCGATCCCGGCAGCGGGGGCGCGCGGTGCCTCGCGGCGGCTAGCGGCGCGGGAAATCGCGGGCCGGCGACCCGATGTAGAGCTGTTGCGGGCGACCGATCTTGGTCGTGGGGTCCTCGTTCATCTCGCGCCAGTGCGCCACCCAGCCGGGCAACCGGCCGATCGCGAAGAGTACCGTGAACATGCTGGTCGGGAAGCCCATCGCCTTGTAAATGACGCCGGTGTAGAAGTCCACGTTCGGGTAGAGCTTGCGCTCCCGGAAGTAGTCGTCGTTGAGCGCGATGTGTTCGAGTTCCTTGGCGATGTCCAGCAGGTCGTCCTTGACGCCCAGTGCGGCGAGCACCTCGTCGGCGCTCTCCTTGACCAGGGTCGCCCGCGGGTCGTAGTTCTTGTACACCCGGTGGCCGAAGCCCATCAGGCGAACGCCCTGTTCTTTGTTCTTGACCCGTTCAACGAACTTCTCGACGCCTTCGCCGGATGCTTTGATCTCGCCCAGCATCTTGAGCACGGCCTCGTTGGCGCCGCCGTGCAGCGGCCCGGAAAGCGCGTTTATGCCCGCGGAGACCGACGCGAACAGGTTCGCCTCAGTGGAGCCGACCAGGCGAACGGTCGAGGTCGACGCGTTCTGCTCGTGGTCCTCGTGCAGCATCAGCAGGCGCTCGAGGGCTTTACTGACGACCGGGTTCACCTCGTAGGGCTCGGCGAGTGTGCCGAAGATCAGCCGCAGGAAGTTGTCCACGTAGCCGAGCGAGTTGTCGGGATACAGGAATGCCTGGCCGATGCTCTTCTTGTAGGCGTACGCCGCCATCACGGGCAGCTTGGCGAGCAGGTGCACGGTGGCCAGCTCGACCTGCTCCGGGTCGTTGGGCTCGAGCGCATCCTGGTAGTACGCGGCCAGCGCCGAGGTGCCGGCGGAGAGCACGGCCATCGGGTGCGCGTTGTACGGCAGCACGTCGAAGAGGCGGCGCAGGTCTTCGTGCAGCAGGGTGTGCCGACGGATGCGCGTGCCGAAGGCCTCGAGTTCGCTCGCGCTAGGAAGGGAACCGTAAATCAACAGCCAGGCGGTCTCGAGGAAGTTGGAGTTCTGGGCGATCTGCTCGATCGGATAGCCCCGGTAGCGCAGGATGCCCTTCTCGCCGTCGATGAACGTGATCGCCGACCGCGTGGCGGCGGTATTCACAAACCCGGAGTCGAGGGTGATCAGACCCGATTTGCGGGTCAGCGTCGAGATATCGATGCCGGAGGCGCCGGCCGTGCCGCGCACGATCGGGAACTCGGCGGATCCGCCGGGGAACGACAGTGTCGCCTGCTTGGGTTCGATGGATGGCGTTCGCTCGGCGATGTCGCTCACGGCGGCTCCCTGGGTCTGACTGAGTGTCACTGGATATCACTACCTAACCGTCTGGTGGCTGACCGTCTGTGGCGATGGGCCACAGCACACCGATGTGTCTGGAGACGTCAACGCGGATACAGCCTAATGGCCGCAACCGCCTACTGTTGCATCCACCAAGAATGTCCACTCTTCATTGGAGAGAGTTGACATTTCCCGAAAATGGGGCATTAGCCAGCGTGCAACCGAGTCGCAGCCGCCGCGATGCGTTCGTCCGTGGCGGTGAGGGAGAAGCGCACGTGTCTCGGGTAGCCGTCGCCGTAGAACGGACCGGGTCCGGCGAGGATACCCCGCTCGGCGAGCCGCCCGATCGATTCCCAGGCGGGGCGCCCCTCGGTCGCCCAGAGGTAAAGCCCGGCCTCACTGCGGGTGATGCGGAAGCCCGCCGCCACCAGTGCGGGCAGCAGCACCTCGCGGCGCGCCTGGTAGCGCCGACGCTGCACGATGACGTGTTCGTCGTCGCCGAGCGCGGCCACCATGGCGGCTTGCAGCGGCGCGGGAAGCATGAGGCCGGCGTGCTTGCGCACGGTCAGCACCCGGGCAAGCAGGTCCGCGCAGCCGGCCGCGAACGCGCCGCGGTAGCCGGCCATGTTCGACTGCTTGCTCAGGGAGTAGAGCGCGAGCACATCGTGCCGGTCCTGCCCGAGGACGCGGGGGTCCAGGATGCTCGGGGTCGGCCGGGCATCCCACCCGTCGGTCCAGCCGAGCTCGGCGTAGCACTCGTCGGAGACGATCACCGCGCCGAGTTCCCGGGCGCGCGCGACGGCCGTGCGCAGCGCGTCGACCGAGAGAACCCGGCCATCCGGGTTGCCCGGGCTGTTCAGCCACACCAGCTTCGTCGTCTCGGGCCAGTCGGCGGGGTCGTCGGCGGCGAGGGCGTCCGCTCCGGCCATGGCCGCGCCGATGCTGTACGTCGGGTACGCGGCAAGCGGATGCACAATGGTGTCACCCTCGCCGAACCCGAGCATGAAGGGCAGCAGGGCCACTATCTCCTTCGACCCGATGGTCGGCAGCACGTTCTTCTCGGTGAGGCCGGTGACGCCGCGCCGGCGCTCGTACCAGTCGATGATCGCCCGCCGCAGCTCCGGCGTGCCGGCGGTCTGCGGGTAAGAGTGGGCGTCGGTGGCCTGGGCCAGCGCTCGGCGGATGACCTCGGGCGTCGGGTCCACCGGCGAACCGATCGACAGATCGACGATGCCGCCCGCATGGGCCCGGGCCCGGGCGGCGAAGGGGACCATCTGGTCCCACGGGTAGTCGGGGAGCGGCTTCAGCACGGCTGAATCAGACCTGGGGAGGCAGCACGGCAATGATGGGGTGGTCCTTATGGATCACGCCGACCTTGGCCGCCCCGCCGGGCGAGCCGATGTCGTCGAAGAACTCGACGTTGGCTTTGTAGTACTCGGCCCACTGCTCGGGCACATCGTCCTCGTAGTAGATGGCCTCGACCGGGCAGACCGGTTCGCAGGCACCGCAGTCGACGCACTCGTCGGGGTGGATGTAGAGCGAGCGGTCACCCTCGTAGATGCAGTCGACCGGGCACTCGTCGACGCAAGCGCGGTCCTTCACGTCGACGCACGGCAGAGCAATGACGTATGTCACGTTGGAGGGCTCCCTTCACGAGCGAATATCCAGTCTATGCCGAACGCGGACGGGCCGGGATTCGTGGCCAGGCCAGCACGATCGTGGCCACCAGGGTCGGCACGACGGTCCAGAGCAAACCCGGAATCCCCTGGGGGACCAGGACAGAGCCGCCGGTGCTGCGCAGAGACAGGATGAAGATCGTGCCGAGGAGGCCGATCGCGCAGGAAAAGACGACCAGGCGGTCCCCCAGCATCAGACGGAGACCTGCCAGGAGCGTCACGATTCCGGCCAGGGCCAGGATCAGCCCGATCGGGATCGTCACGGGCCCGATTGGGAGGGTGGCCTGGTGCGCGATCGTGCCGAGCACGCCGAAGGCGGCCCCGGTCAGGAGGGCGACGACCGCGGCCAGGCCGCGGCTGAGCAGCCCGGGGGTCGCGTCCGGGTCGGGAGCGTGCGCCGGGGGCAGCCGCAGGAAGGTCTCGGTGCCACCGATCGTGACCGGGCGGTCCGCCGGGTCGGCCGGGTCGGACGCTGCCACCGACTCGACCGGCACGACGGTGTAGTCGGTGACGCTCCAGCGGCGCGCGTACGCGGCGAGGGCGCGCAGCTTCTGGTCTACCTGGCCGCTCACATCGATCGCGACCAGCCGCTGGCCGACGGCATCCGTCACCTGGCGGTGCTCGAAGACCGGCACATTCAGGCTGTCGGCGGCCCCGGCGGCCGCTCGGCGGAGGGTGTCGTCGTCGGCGCCGATCACGACCGCGGTGGCGTGCACGTCCGCGAGCACGTCGGCGACGGCCTCGGCCAGTGACTGCGCCCCGGATGCAGCGGGCAGCATCCGCCAGTCGCTTACGTCGAGCGCCGCCATGGCTGCGCGCACGTCGGAGTCGTCCGCGAAGTGGGAGTCCGTGGAGCCGAACAGAACGACGACCTCGGCGTCGTCTGACCGCAGCCGGGCGATGGTTCCGCCGGTCAGAAGGGATTCCTGACCGGGCCGGTCGTGCACGAACACGACTCGTTCTGCGCTGCCGGACATGACCATTGCTGAGCTCCACGGAGTTGGGACGGGCGGACACCCGCGCATGAATGATAGCTGGACACGATCGCAGAACCGAAGCTGGAGTCAAGACACTAAGGTTAGCCTTACCAAACTTCTTCCTCAAACCCAGGAAGCCTTGTGCTCGCACAATTACGTGATCGGCCTCCGTGAAGGCCTCGAAGTCGCCCTCATCGTGACCATCCTCGTGGCCTACGTCGGGAAGGTCGGCCGCCGAGACGTGCTCCGGCGTATCCGGGCCGGATGCAGCCTCGCCGTGCTGCTGGCGCTCGGCATCGGCGCGCAGCTCACCTACGGCACCTACGGCCTGTCGTTCACGTCCCAGGAGGCCATCGGCGGCGTGCTGTCGATCGTGGCGACGGGCCGCGTGACCTGGATGGTGTTCTGGATGCTGGCGCGAGCCCGCACCCTGTCCGGCCAACTCCGGTGCGGCATCGACCGGTCCCTTGTGGGCTCGGGGCTCGGCCTCGTGGTCGTCGCCTTCGTCAACTTCTCGCCGGGCACCACCTAGCTCGAACTGGCCGTCTGGCTCGCCTATCTGGTGCCCGCGCTGACCCTCTTCATCCTGACGAGCCGGCGGGACCACCCCGCAGTGGCCGGCCGCACCGGCACCGTTGGCACCCCCAGCACCAGCCCCGCGTCCGAGCACGCCGCGGCGCTCCCCGCTGACCCAGCCCCTTCCCGAACCTTGTGCTAGGGACTCCTATGAACGCCCGCCTCGTTCCCCTCGCCGCAGTTTCCGCGTTCGGCCTGCTCGTCCTCACCGGCTGCGTCGCCCACGCCCCGGCCGGTTCCGCCGGGGCGTCCCTCACGGTCGACAGCAGCGCGGATGCCTGCACCGTCTCGGCCGAGGAAGCCCCCGCCGGCAACCTCAGCTTCAGCATCACCAACCCGGGCGACCAGGTCACGGAGTTCTACCTGCTCGCCGATGACGGCCTGCACATCGACGGCGAGGCCGAGAACATCGGTCAGGGACTCACCCGCGACCTGGTCGTGCAGCTGGCCGCCGGCGAATACGTCACCGCCTGCAAGCCCGGCATGACCGGTGACGGGATCGGCAAGGCCGGCTTCATCGTCACCGCCTCCGACCAGGTCGTCGCGGTCGACGACGACCTCGAGGCGCAGATCGAGACCGCCAACGTCAACGACGCCTCCTCTGTGCGCGATCAGGTGGCCCAGCTGGTCACCGGCACCGACTGGCACGCAATCGAGAAGGACCTCTGGCCGGCCGACGCCGAGGCCGGTTTTCTCGCCTATCCGGCCGCGGAGCGCCGACGCCTCGCCGACCGCCTGATGCAGGACACCGCGACCCTGAACGAGGAAGTGCAGACCCTCTCCTTCACGCTGTCGCAGCAGACCAACGGCGCGATCGGCCTTCTCGACGAGGTCGCCACCGGCAAGGTCACCGGCGAGGAGGAGTTCTGGTCGCACACCGACCTCTGGGACTTCCAGGCCAACGTCGACGGTGCCGCGGTGCTCTACGCCGGCGTGCGGGACATCCTGGTCGACAAGGATGCCGCCCGCGCCGATAGCCTCGACACCGAGTTCGCCGCGCTGCAGACACTGCTGGACGCCCAGCGCGTCGGCGACGGCTTCACCCTGTACACCGAGCTGAGCGAGGCCGAGATCAAGGCCCTCGCCCGTCAGGTGAACACCCTCGGCGAACCGCTCAACCAGCGGACCGCAACCCTGGTGCTCTAGGTGACCGGGCGACAGCAGTCGCGCGGCCTGTCACGCCGCGAGCTGCTCGGCCTCGGCGTTCGACGTTTCCGCGGGCACCACCAGGTCCGGGTTGATCGAGCTGCTCCGCGACCGGACCGATGCCGCCGCCGCCATGGCTATGGGGCGTGACATCGGCGAGGCGCTCGGCCTGCCGGCCTCCGGGCTGACGATCACGTTCGGGTTCGGCCCGAGCCTGTTCGAGAGCATCGACGGCCCCGACCGTTTCGGCATCGGGAGTCGGAGCCCGGTCGAGCTGGTCGAATGCCGCACTTCCCCGGGGACAGGCTCGAGCCGGGACGGAGTGGCGGCGACCTCTGCATCCAGGCCTGCGCGGACGACCCGCAGGTGGCCGTGCACGCCAGCCGCAACCTCTCCCGCATCGCCTTCGGGCGCGCGGCCTTCCGCTGGACTCAATTGGGGTTCGGACCCACTTCCTCGACGAGTACGGCGCAGGCCACGCCGCGCAACCTCTTCGGTTTCAAGGACGGCACATCCACTATCACGGCAGAGGAGCCGGATGCCGCCGCCGACCATGTCTGGGTCGGCGCCGGAGACGGGCCCGCCTGGCTGGCCGGCGGCTCCTATCTGGTGGCCCGGCGCATCCGGATGACCATCGACTCCTGGGACCGCACCATCCTGCGCGAGCAGGAGGCCGTGTTCGGCCGCAAGAAGGGCGAGGGTGCCCCGTTGTCGGGCCGCACGGAGTTCACCGCTCCGGACTTCACCCTCACCGACCAGGCAGACCTGCCGCTGATCGGCGCAGCAGCGCACGTGCGCCTGGCCCGGCACGACGCTCCGAACGAGTACATCCGCCACGTCGGGTCGGCCCTCTTCGCCTGATCCCCCGCGGCTGAGTGAGCCTGCCTTTCGGTCGGCCTGACCCGGTGCAGCAACTCCGGCCCGAAAGAATTCGACGGAGATTTTGCCCAAACCGCGCCCGAACACAACGAAACAGTCGTTTTTCGAAAGAATCTCCGTCGAATTGGTTCTCAGCTAGGCGGCCGGGGACACCGTGTAGAGCACACCCTCGGGAGTGCCGGCGACGACCACCGACCAGGTCTCGTTCGTCAGGGCCGCGACGCCGGCATCGCCGACGTTCGCGGTGGCGGCGTTGTCGGCGCTGAAACCGGCAGCCTCGAGCATCGCCGTGGCGTCGGCCAGCGGGTCCGCGGCGCTGGTGGTGACGGTGACGACCCAGCCCCGGCCGGCGTCCGCGGTGTTCGCTGCCCCGAAACCGAGATCCCCGTCAATCACGGGGATCTCCTCCGGCCAGCCCTCGGGCAGCTGCCCGCCCAGGCTGACATCGCCTCCGGTTGCCTCGTTCACCGCGCCGTCGACCGCGGAGCCGACGGCCTCGCCGGAGCATCCGGACAGCAGGGCCACGCCCGCAACGGCCAAGGTCACGGCCAGCACACGTACTCGGTTCAACTGCATCAGGGATCCCATCCTTCGGTTCGATCGTTCCCGTGCTTAAAAGCGCAAAACCGCAGGGGCAGCACTATGGAAAACCATAATCACACCCCTACGGTTTCGCTCGTCGCGGCTGCTCAGCCGCACGGTGGCGACGGTTAGTTCGCGTCCTGCTTTTTCAGACGCGAGACGTTGCGCTGACGTGCCGAGGCGGCCAACTCGACCTTGCGGATGCGCACGACGGCCGGGGTGACCTCGACGCATTCGTCTTCACGGGCGAACTCGAGGCACTGCTCGAGCGTGAGCTGCTTGGACGGGGTCATCGACTCGAACGTGTCGGAGGTGGACTGACGCATATTGGTCAGTTTCTTCTCCTTGGTGATGTTCACGTCCATGTCGTCGGCGCGCGAGTTCTCGCCGATGACCATGCCCTCATAGACCTCTTCGGTCGGGTTGACAAAGAACGACATGCGCTCCTGCAGAGCGATGATCGCGAACGGCGTGACCACGCCGGACCGGTCGGCGACGATCGAGCCGTTGGTACGAGTGGTGATCGTGCCGGCCCAGGCCTCGTAGCCGTGGAAGATGGCGTTGGCGATACCGGTGCCGCGGGTGTCCGTGAGGAACTCGGTGCGGAATCCGATCAGGCCACGCGACGGAACGATGAATTCCATGCGGACCCAGCCGGTGCCGTGGTTCGCCATGTTCTCCATGCGTCCCTTGCGGGCGGCGAGCAGCTGGGTGATCGCGCCGAGGTACTCTTCCGGCGAGTCGATAGTGAGGTGCTCGTACGGCTCGTGAATCTTGCCGTCGACGCGCTTGACGACGACCTGCGGCTTGCCGACGGTGAGCTCGAAGCCTTCGCGTCGCATCTGCTCCACCAGGATGGCGAGGGCGAGTTCGCCTCGGCCCTGGACTTCCCAGGCATCCGGGCGTCCGATGTCGATAACGCGGAGCGAGACGTTGCCGACGAGCTCCTTGTCGAGACGGTCCTTGACCATGCGCGCGGTGAGCTTATGGCCCTTGACCTTGCCGATGAGCGGCGAGGTGTTGGTGCCGATCGTCATCGAGATGGCCGGGTCGTCGACCGTGATGGTCGGCAGCGGGCGCGGGTCCTCTGGGTCGGCCAGGGTCTCACCGATGGTGATGTCGGCGAATCCGGCGACGGCGACGATGTCGCCGGGGCCGGCGCTCTCGGTTGGGTAGCGGTCGAGCGCCTTGGTGATCATGAGCTCGGTGACACGCACATTTGCGATAGTGCCGTCGTGCTTGATCCAGGCGACCGTCTGGCCCTTCTTGATGGTGCCCTGGAAGATGCGCAACAGTGCGAGACGGCCGAGGAACGGCGAGGAGTCGAGGTTGGTTACCCAGGCCTGCAGCGGGTGCTGGTCGTCGTAGACCGGCGCCGGAATGTGCTCGAGGATCGCTGCGAAGAGCGGCTCGAGGTCTTCGTTGTCGGGCAGCTGGCCGTTCTCGGGACGGTTGAGGCTGGCGGACCCGTTACGGCCGGACGCGTAGACGACGGGCACGTTGAGAACCAGGTCGAGGTCGAGGTCGGGCACATCGTCGGCCATGTCGCTCGCGAGGCCGAGGAGCAGGTCCTGGCTTTCCTCGACGACCTCGTCGATGCGAGCATCGGGACGGTCAGTCTTGTTCACCAGGAGAATGACGGGCAGGTGGGCCTCGAGCGCCTTGCGCAGCACGAAGCGGGTCTGCGGCAGCGGACCCTCACTGGCGTCGACGAGAAGCACAACACCGTCGACCATGGAGAGGCCGCGCTCGACCTCACCGCCGAAGTCGGCGTGGCCGGGGGTGTCGATCACGTTGATGGTGATGGGGCCATCCTTGGCGTGGATGCCCTTGTAGGAGATCGCCGTGTTCTTGGCGAGGATGGTGATGCCTTTTTCGCGCTCGAGTTCGTTCGAGTCCATGGCGCGCTCTTCGGTGTGTGAGTGCTCGGCGAACGAGTTGGTCTGCTGGAGCATCGCGTCGACCAGCGTGGTCTTGCCGTGGTCAACGTGGGCTACGATCGCGACATTTCGGAGGTTATCGCGCGTGGCAATCGCCATGAAGTAAATCCTTACGAAGAATGGATGCCGCAAAGTACCGCATGCGACGAAGAATGGATGTGTGTGGTCAAAGTCCGACCCAACGGACAATCCTACCGCACTCTCCCCGTCCGAGGGCTGAGAGTCCCTCGGATCCCGATTCGGGGCACGAAAAACGGGGCGGGGCTGAAGTCCCCGTCGCGTCCTCCGTGCTGTGTTGCGGGTGTGTCCGCCTACTTCTTCCAGCCGACGATGGACCAGTCGACCGTTTCGAACTGGGTGGCCCCGTAGTTGACGAGGCCGGACTTCACGGCGTACACGTTCGGCAGCGGCGCGATCGGGATGATGGGCACATACGCGGCGAGGACCGTGTCGATCTCGTTGGCGATGACGATGCGCTTGTCGGTGTCGAGCTCCGTGTTGGCCTCGTCGAAGAGAGCGGAGAGCTTCTCGTCAGTGATTCCGGTGAAGTTCGACTCGGAGTCCACCGGGGAGAACAGCGCCTCGCTCGAGGAGATCGGCCACGGAGTGCCGACCCAGGAGAAGCTGGTCATCTCGAAATCGCCCGGGATGATGTAGTCGGAGAAGTACTTCGCGGCGGGAACCTCGTTCAGCTCGACGGCGATGCCGACCTCCTTGAGGTCAGCCTGCACCTGCACGGCACGCTGCTTGTTCGTGGGGGTGTCCGCCGGCACGGTGATGGACAGCTCGAGAGCCGTGCCGTCCTTCTCGCGCATTCCGTCGTCCCCGGCGCTGTAGCCGGCGTCGTCGAGGAGTTTCTCGGCCGCGGCCACGTCGTAGCCGATTGCGTCGCCCACGTTGTCTTCATATCCCTTCTGACCCGGCATAAAGATGAAGCTGCCCTGGGTGGTGGCGTCGGTGCCGACCGGCGTGTTGGCCGACTCGGAGATGAGACCGCGGTTGATGGCGTGGCCGATGGCGCGCCGCAGTTCGACGTCCGCGAGCGGGCCCTTCGAGCCGTTCATGGTGACGTGGGTCCAGGTGAGGCCACCGGATGCCTGGATCTCGGCATCCGCGCGCTTCTCAGCCGTCTGGTAGGCGTCGGCGTTCGACGAGATGTAGAGCACGTCGGTTTCGGAGTTGCCGAACGACGTGGCTGCCGATGCGCCGCTGATGACCTTGACGATGATGGTCTCGAGCTTGGCTGCCTCGCCCCACCACAGCGGGTTGCGGGTCAGCGTGACGACCTGGCCGGTGGCGTCGATGTTGGAGATGACGAACGGACCGGAGGAAGGCACCGGCGTGGTGACGTAGCCGGTGTTGAAGGCCTCAGGCGTGGACGTGACGCTGGCCGGCAGCACGCTCGTGAAGATCGACGCCCAGTCGGCGTTGATCGAGTCGAACGTGACCGTGAAATCGAAGTCGGTTCCGGTGGATTCGATCGCGCTGATCTGGTCGAAGATGGCCGTGGAGGCCGGGGAATACTCCTCGTTGGTGCCGTTCATGGCCGTCCAGGTGGCCACGTAGTCCTTGTACGTGATCGGGGTGCCGTCTTCCCAGACCGCGGCCGGGTTGAGCTTGATCTCGATGACCTGAGGATCGTCGCTGACGACCTCGACGCTGGTGGCGTAGTTCGGGTCGACCGTGCTGGTTCCATCGGCCGCGACCCGGATCGGGCCGCCGGTGGTCGGTGCAACGGTGGTGACAGTGTCGGCCTCGTTGCCGTCGACCTGGTAGATGTTCCAGTTCGAGGGTAGAGACCCGATGGAGAGGTTGAGCGTTCCGCCATCCTGCACGTCCCCGGCGGCGACGACTTGCCACGCCGTGGTGGGAAGGGCCTTGCTTTCGCTCGCTTCGGGCGAGTCCTCTGCGGTGTTTCCGGGAGCGCACGCCGTGAGCAACAGGGCGGACGCACTCAGAACGGCGAGTGCTGCAAAAACAGTACTTTTCCGTTTCATGGGTGATTCTCCTTTTCTTGGTGGGAACTATTTCTGGTCAGGGAGGTTGGGGGCTGGACGGCCGCGGGGAGGAGAGCGCTGTGCTCCACGTGGTGGCAGGCCGTCTCCACCGTGCCGGTCTGGGCGAGCAGCGGGTCGATGCTCTCGCAGATCGCTTTCTTCTGCGGCGGGAGCAGGGTGTAGAGCGGGCAGCGGCTGCGGAAATTGCAGCCGTCGATCTGCTCCGTCGGGCTGGGCAGGTCACCCTCCAGCAGCATCCGCGTTCGGCTGCGCTCGATCACGGGGTCCGGGATCGGGGCCGCCGAGATCAGCGCCTGGGTGTACGGATGCCGCGGGTGCGCGAAGACCTCGGCCACCGGCCCGTACTCGACGATCCGGCCCAGGTACATGACGGCGACGGTGTCGGCGATCTGGCGCACGATGGCCAGGTCGTGCGCCACGAACAGGTAGGAGAGGTTGAGCTGTTCCTTGAGGTCTTCGAGCAGGTTGATGACCCCGGCCTGGATGGACACGTCGAGCGCGGACACCGGTTCGTCGAGCACGACGAGCCGGGGGTTCGTGGCGAGGGCGCGGGCGATCCCGACCCGCTGCCGCTGGCCGCCGGAGAACTCGTGCGGGTAGCGGTCGGCCATCATCGGGTCGAGCCCGACCAGGTCGAGCAGCTCGGCGACCCGGGCGCGCCGGGCCCCGGGCTTCACGCCGTGAACGGTGAGCGGCTCGGCGATGATGTCGCCGATCGGCATCCGCGGGTCGAGGGCGGCCATCGGGTCCTGGAAGACGATCTGTACGTCCTTCCGCAACCGGAGCAGGTCGGCGCGACCCAGGGTGGAGACATCCTGGCCGTCGACCAGGATCTGACCGGCCTGCGGCTTCGTCATCTCGAGGATCTCGAGGATGGTCGTCGTCTTGCCGCAACCGGACTCGCCGACCAGACCCAGGGTCTGGCCGGGCTGGACCGAGAACGACACCCCGTCGACGGCACGCACGGTGCCGATCTGCCGGGAGAACACCCCGCCTCTGGTGAGCGGGAAATGGCGAACCAGGCCGGTGACTCTCAGGACCGGCTGGGCGGCGCGGTTCTTCTCCTGGTGCTCCACGGCCAGCGGTTCCGGCCGGGGAAATATGTCGGGGCGGGTCAGCGCACCGGCCGCGATCTCGGCCGAGCGGTGGCAGGCGGCGACGTGGGTGGCCTCGCCCGGGCCGACCACGGGCGCACCGGGTGCGGCCTGTGCGTGGTTGCGAAGTACCGGTTCCGTGTCGAGGCAGGCGTCGACGGCGATCGGGCACCGGGCTGCGAACGGGCAGCCGCGCGGCAGCGCCGTGAGCGAAGGCGGACGGCCCTCGAGCGGGACCAGCCGCTGGGTGCCGGCCGTCTGCATATTGGGCACCGAGCGGAGCAGGCCGATCGTGTAGGGCATGTGCGGGGAGGCGAAGACTTCGTCGGTAAGGCCGTTCTCCACGAGCTTGCCCGCGTACATCACCGCGAGGCGGTCGGCATGGCCGGCCACCACCCCCAAGTCATGGGTGATGAGAACGACGGCGGCACCGGTCAGGGACTTTGCTTTCTCGAGCACATCGAGGATCTGCGCCTGGATGGTGACGTCCAGGGCCGTCGTCGGCTCGTCGGCGATGATCAGCAGCGGGTCGTTGGCGATGGCCATGGCGATCATGGCGCGCTGGCGCATGCCGCCGGAGTACTCGTGCGGAAAGGCCCGGGCCCGCCGTTCCGGCGCCGGGATGCCGACGATCTGGAGCAGCTCGATCGCCCGGGCCGCGGCGGCGCGCTTGCTCAGCGCGGCATCGTGCAGCAGCAGGGCTTCGGCGATCTGGTCACCCACGGTGTACACCGGGGTCAACGCCGACAGCGGATCCTGGAAAATCATCGAGATCTCCTGGCCACGGATGCGGGAGAGCTGGCGGTCATTCATCTCCAGCAGCGACCGGCCGGCGAACGTGATGCTGCCGGTGACCTGCGCCGAACTGGGCAGCAGCCCCATCAACGCCAGCGAGGAGACGGATTTCCCCGAGCCGGACTCCCCCACGATGCCGAGGAATTCGCCCCTGTGCACCTGGTAGCTGATGCCGCGCACCGCCTGGACCGACGGGCCGCCGCGCTGGGGAAACGTGACCGAGAGGTCCGTGACCTCCAGGAGTGGGGCATCCGTGCGAAACTTGTCGGCCGGGATCTCGTTCGTCAGAAGGTTAGTCACGGTTGACTCCCGAGGTTGGGTCGACGGCGTCGCGCAGGGCGTCGCCGATGAGGCTGACGGCGAACAGGGTCACGATGAGCACACCCGCCGGGAAGACGAACATCCACGGCCGGGTCACGGCGGCGCTCGTTCCCTCGGCCAGCAGCGTGCCGAGGGATACGTCGGGAGCGCGGATGCCGAAGCCGAAGTAGCTCAGGCTGGTCTCGGCCAGGATTGCCGCCACCACGCCGAGGGTCGCGTCGATGATCAGCAGCGACGCCACGTTCGGGATGATGTGCCGGCCGAGGATCTTGCGCATGGGCACACCCATGTACCGGGACGCCTTGACGAAGTCTCGGTCACGCAGCGACCTGGTCTGGGACCGCACCACCTGCGCCATGATCATCCAGCTGAAGCCGGCGATGAAGACGGTGAGGAACACCCAGGAGAGCCCCTTGAACAGCGGACTCAGGATCACGAGCAGGATGAAGGACGGCAGCACCAGAAGCAGGTTGATGCACCAGACGAGCACGCGGTCGATTACTCCTCCCAGGTAGCCGGCAACGGAGCCGACGACGGCGGCGATCATGGTGCCGAGGGGGCCGGCGATGAGCCCGATGACCAGCGATTTCTGCAACCCGACCAGGGTCTGGGCGTAGAGGTCCTGGCCGATGCCGTTGGTTCCGAACCAGTGCAGCTGGGTAGGCCCGAGGCCCATGTTCAGCGGGTCGCGCTGCACGGCGTCGAACGGGTAGAACACGGGTCCGAGCAGCGCCCAGGCGAGGATGAACGCGATCGCGATCGCCCCGCCCCAGAAGCGGGAGGTTTGGGTGAGTCGGCGCCAGATGAGGCGGCCGCGGGAGCGCGGCCGGGCTGGCCGCGCCGCCAGAGCGGCGGGAGAACCGGGCAGCAGCGGAACGAGCGGTGTGCCCAGTTCCGCGTTGGTTTCTTCGACCAGGGACATCTCAGTTCCTCACTCTCGGGTCGAGCGCGGCGTAGAGCACCTCGGAGAGCGTCGATGAGAACAGGATCAGGATCGCCACGAACAGCGTCGTGCCGGCGACCGCGTTGATGTCGTTCTGGCTGATCGCGTTGAGGGCGAACTCCCCCATCCCATGAAAGGAGAAGACGATCTCGAGCATGATCGAGCCCGAGACCAGGGTGCCGAAGCTGTAGGCGAAGAACGTGGACATGGGGATGAGGGCCACGCGCACCCCGTGACGCACCAGGGCCGAATTGCGCGACCGCCCCTTGGCCCGGGCGGTGCGGATGAAGTCGGCCGACAGCACGTCGAGCATGACGCTGCGCTGGTAGCGCGAGTAGCCCGCCGCCCCGATCAGCACCAGGGCGATGGTCGGCAGGAGCAGGTGGATGCCGCGGTCGAGTGCGAGTTCCCACCACGAGCCGGTGAGCCCGGCCGAGTATTCCCCGGTGAAGGTGATCAGCTGCATACCCGCCGCGCCGTTCAGCGCCGTAGCACCGATCATCAGCAGCACGCCGATGACGAAGGTGGGGGTGGCGAAGATCAGGTAGGAGCCGTACGTGACGACCTGGTCGCTCAGTTTGTACTGGCGCACGGCACCCCAGACTCCGAGCGTCACCCCGACGATGGCCCCGATCAGCGATCCGATCAGGAGCAACCGCAGGCTGACCCCGGCACGGGAGATGATCTGGTCGCCGATCGAGACGCCGTTGACCCCGGCGCCCAGCGAACCGTGCACGACGATGTTGACGAGCCAGTCCCAGAGCCGCTGCAGCACCGGCACATCGGGGTTGACGCCGAGACCGTTCAGGATGTTGTCGATGGTCTGCTGCGACGGCTGCGGGTTGCGGCCGTAATACTTGGCCGCCGGGTCGAGCGCCAGGCTGGACACGATGTACGCGAGGCAGGTCGCGATCATCGACAGGAAGAAATAGTTGACGAAGCGCCGGAAAATGTAGAAGACCATGGGGGCCGCGGATCAGACCAGGGCGCCGGGAACGGCGACCAGCAGCGTGCAACAATTCCAAACCATGAAAACTCCCCCATCGTTCCCCCCGCCGGGATACCGGGGGAAGGAACTGTTCTCGTGTGCTTGAGGGGAGAGCCTATGCCTGCGTGAAGCGACTCTGCCCCAGATGCCAGTCTGGGGCACTTTCAGACAGAAAATGTAACAGTTTCGAAACTTTGCGGGCACAATGCGCAAGAAAACGATCTGTCATTGAGCAAAGCTCAGGCGCAACCAGAGAATTCAGGCCAGCGCCGACCACGCCAGCTGAACGGCCGGCCCGAGGACGAGCACGGCGCCGACCAGGAACGACCGTCGATGCCAGCGGCGCACAAATCGCTCCCCGGCGCGCTGCGGAGCCTCGTGCCGGTACCAGAAGCCGCGGATGGCCCGGTGCGCGGCTGATCCGCTGATGCGCCCGCTGGACTCCCGTATTTGTCCGGCCGCCCGGGAGGTCGCCGGCGCACCCCAGCACACCAGACGCTCGCCCGACCGGGTCACCACGACGACCTGGTGCCGAAGCACGATGTCGTCCACCTCACCCCAGGGCACCTCGGTCGTGCTCAGCACGTTGACGATGGACAGCCCGTGGTGGTTCAGTCCCAGGCAGGGCCGCGCGAAGATCAGCCAGGCGCCCCAGACGATCAACGCCACGGCGGGCACGGCGGCCAGCGCCGTGTCCCAGCGCCCGCGAACGGCAGCGTCGACCAGCAGCGCGGCACAGAGGACAACCAGGGCGGCGAAGACCGCCACCGAGGCCGGTGACCGGAGGACGGTCATCCCGCCCCCCGGAATCCGGTCAGCGGCCAAACTGGAAGTTGCCGCCGGGGATGGCCGCGAGCAGCTCCTGGGTGTAGGCCTCGCGAGGCCTGTCGAAGACCTCGTCCGTGGACGCGGTCTCGACGATCTTGCCCTTCTGCATGACGCAGACGTTGTCGGCGACGAGCCGCACGACCGCGAGGTCGTGCGTGATGAACAGGTAGGTCAGGCCCAGTTCAGTCTGCAGCTCGGTGAGCAGGTTGAGGATCTGTCCCTGCACGAGCACGTCGAGGGCGGAGACCGCCTCGTCGAGCACGAGCACGTCCGGCTTGAGGGCCAGGGCGCGCGCCACGGCGATGCGCTGGCGCTGCCCACCGGACAGTTCGCTCGGGTACCGGTACCGGGTGGCCCAGGGCAGGGAGACCTGGTCAAGCAGCTCGCGCACGCGGGCCTGACGTTCCGCGGCGTTGCCGATCTTGTGGGCCAGCAACGGCTCCGCGATCGTGTTGCCCACGTTGTACTGCGGGTCCAGTGAGCCGTACGGGTCCTGGAAGACCGGCTGCACGCGGCGCCGGAACTTGAGCAGCGCCGCCCCCTTAAGGCCGGCGACATCCTGGCCGTCGAATTCAATCTGCCCGCTGGTGATGCTCTCCAACTGCAGGATGAGCTTGGCCACCGTCGACTTGCCCGACCCGGATTCGCCGACGAGCGCCGTGGTGGTGCCCTTCTTGATGGCGAAGGAGACGTCGTTGACGGCCAGCAGCTCGTTGTACCTCAGACCCTTGGTGCGGATGCGGTACATCTTGGAGATGTTCTGAACCTTGATGAGGTCTTTCGCCTCGGCCGCCGGCTCCCGCTCGGCGGCGCGGGCGACGAGGGTGGTGTCGAGTGATCCACCCGAGAAGATCTCAGCCCCGTCCGAATCGTCGTTCTTGGCCGACTGGATGCGACGCGACGCCAGGCTCGGAGCCGCAGCCACGAGACGCTGGGTATACGGATGCTGCGGGTTGGCGAGGATCTCCTGCGACGGCCCGGACTCGACGACCTTGCCCTTGTACATCACGACGAGCTGTTCGGCCCGCTCGGCCGCGAGGCCGAGGTCGTGGGTGATGAACAGCACCGACGTGCCGTAGTCCCGGGTGAGGGTGCCGAGGTGGTCGAGGATCTGACGCTGCACCGTGACATCGAGCGCCGAGGTGGGCTCGTCCGCGATCAGGAGCTTCGGCCGAGCGGTCAGGCCGATGCCGATCAGGACGCGCTGGCGCATGCCGCCGGAGAACTGGTGCGGGAACTGCTTGAGGCGGTCTGCGGCGTCGCTGAGGCCGGCCTCCTGCAGCACCTGGATGGTGCGCTCGTGCGCAGCCTTGCCCTGGGCCACATTGTTGGCCTTGATGGCCTCCTCGACCTGGAAACCGATGTTCCAGACGGGGTTCAGGTTGCTCATCGGGTCCTGCGGCACGTAGCCGATCAGGCGGCCGCGCACATCCTGCATCTGCTTGTCCGACAGCCCCGCGAGGTCGCGGCCCTCGAACAGGATCTGCCCGGCCGTGATCTTGCCGGTGCCGGCGAGAAGTTTGATGATGGCCTGCGCGGTCGTGGTCTTGCCCGAGCCGGACTCCCCCACGATCGCCAGTGTCTGGCCCGCGTAGAGACTCAGACTGACCCCGCGCACCGCCGGGACGAGGCCGTGCTGGGTCTGGAATCCGACCTCGAGGTCGCGGATCTGGAGCAAAGGCTCGTTAGAGGCGTCGGCGCTCTCGCTGATGGGTTCGATGACGGTCTGGCTCATCGGCGGGCCCTCGCTTCGGGGTCAAGGGCGTCGCGCACGACGTCGCCCAGCATGAGGAACGCGAGAACTGTCACGGACAGGGCCGCCGCGGGGTAGAGCAGCACCTGCGGGTTGGTGCGGAGCGAACTCTTGGCGGCGTCGATGTCGTTACCCCAGGACATGATGCCCGGCGGGAGACCGATGCCGAGGAACGACAGGGTGGCCTCGGCCACGATGAACGTGCCGAGCGAGACGGTGGCGATCACGATCACGGGGGCGATCGAGTTCGGAATGACGTGGCGCAGCAGAATCCGGAACTTGCTGACGCCCAGGGCGACGGATGCCGTGACGTAGTCCGAGTTGCGGGCCGAGAGCACGGCGCCGCGCATGATTCTCGCGATCTGCGGCCACGCGAAGAGTGACAGCACCAGCGCGATGGTGACCGGGGTGCGCTCCGGCAGCACCGACATGAGCACGATCGCGCCCAGAACGGTGGGGACGGCGAAGAAGATGTCGCCGATGCGGGAGACGATCGCGTCGAGCAGGCCGCCGTAGTAACCCGCGAGAGAGCCGACGACGATCCCCGTGAAGGTGACCAGGATCGTGGCGAGCAGGCCGACGGTGACCGAGGCCTGGGTGCCGAAGATGATCCGGGCGTAGATGTCGCAGCCCTGCCGGGTGAAGCCGAGCGGATGTCCGTCTCCCGGCCCGCCGTGGCTGTCGCCGAGGTCGCACTGGCTGGGCGAGACCTGGGCGAACAGGCTTGGGAACAGGGCGACGATGACAATCAGGAGGATCAGGGCCGAGGAGATCCAGAAGGTGGGCCGCACGCGCATGGCGTCCCAGGCATCCGCCCAGGTGCTGCGGGCCTTCTGAGATTCGTCGAGGCGGTCGACGGTTTCGACCGGGGTTTCTTCCAGCTCGGCGACGTAATGCGTCTGCGCGTTCGGGTTCTTATTTGGCATAGCGAATCCTCGGGTCCAGGGCTGCGTAGAGGAGGTCGACGAGCAGGTTGGCCAGCACGAAGATCACGACCATCACCGCGATGAACGACACCACGGTGGGTCCCTCGCCGAGCTTGATCGCCTTGTAGACGGTGCCGCCGACGCCGTTGATATTGAAGATGCCCTCGGTGACGATGGCACCGACCATCAGGGAGCCGAGGTCGACTCCGAGAAAGGTGACGACCGGGACCAGGGAGTTGCGCAGCACGTGCACGCCCACGACGCGGCGGCGGGAGAGCCCCTTGGCTGTGGCGGTGCGCACGAAGTCCGCGTTGAGGTTGTCGGAGACGCTCGCCCGCGTGAGCCGCACGATATAGGCGAAGGAGACGGAGGCCAGCACGAGGGCCGGCAGCAGGAGTTCGCTGAGGGGAGCTTCGCTGCTCACCGTCGTGCGGGCCCAGCCGAGTTGCACCGCGAATACGTACTGCAGCACGAAGCCGATCACGAACGTGGGAACGCTGATCAGCAGGAGGCTGACGACAAGGGCGCTGCTGTCGAAGAGCTTTCCCTTGCGGAGTCCCGCGACGAGGCCGACGAGGATGCCGAAGAAGGCTTCGATGGCGAGGGCGAGCAGAGCCAGGCGGGCGGTGATCGGGAAAGCCTTCGCCATCACGTCGCTCACCGGGCGACCGGAGTAGGTGGTGCCCAGGTCACCCTGGAAGAAGTTGCCGATGTAGATGAAGTACTGAACGATGAACGGCTTGTCCAGGTTGTACTGGGCGCGGATCTGCTCGATCACTCCGGGAGCCGGGGGCCGATCGCCGTACAGGGCCGCGATGGGGTCTCCGGGAAGAGAGAACACCATGAAGTAGATCAGGAGTGTCGCACCGAAAAACACCGGGATCATCTGGAGCAGGCGTTTGCCGGTATACCAGATCATCAGGTCCCCAAGCCGGAACGTATGTACATGAAATTCACAATCACTGGTTGAGTCTAGTCACGTGTGGGGTCCGGGGCTGTATGCCCCGAACCCCACACGTGTTATCTGTTTACTGCTGACGAGCTGGTTGAATGAGAGCTACTCGATCTTGGTGATGTCGGTGTACATCGGCACGGAGTCCCAGCCGAAGACGACGTTCTCGACCGACTCGGACCAGACGCCACTGACGTTGGAGTACCAGAGCGGGATCGTGGGAAGGTCGGCGAGGAGGACTTCCTGTGCTTCCTGGTACTTCGCGGTGGCGTCCTCGACGGAGGACGCGGCCGCGCCTTCCTTGAGCAGCGCGTCGAACTCTTCGCTGGTGTAGTCCTCGTAGTTCGAGCCGGCACCGGTCTGGTACAGCGGAGCGAGGAAGTTGTACAGCGACGGGTAGTCACCCTGCCAGCCGGCGCGGGTTCCACCGGTCAGCTTGTCGGCGGAACGGTCGTCGAGCGCCGCAGCGAACGTCGGGTACGGCTTGCCGATGGCTTCGATGCCCAACGTGTTCTTGATGCTGTTGGTCACCGCGTCGACCCAGGCGGCATGGCCGCCGTCGGAGTTGTAGGCGAGGTCGAACGTGCCGGTGTAGGGTGCGATCGCGTCGGCTTCGGCCCACTTGGCCTTGGCTTCTTTCGGGTTGTATTCGAGGACTTCGGCACCCTTGAGGGAATCGGAGTAACCGTCGATGACCGGCGAGGTGAAGTCGGTCGCAGGGGTGCGGGTGCCCTGGAAGATGACGTCCGTGATTTCCTTGCGGTCGATCGACATCGAGATGGCGGCGCGACGCAGCTTGCCTTCCTCACCACTCCAGTGCTCGAGGTAGTACGGCATGTTGAAGCCCTGGAAGATGGCGGCCGGCTGGTTCACGAAGCGGTCCGGGAAGTCCGACTCGTAGGACTCGAACGCGGCGTCCGGGACGGCGTCGAGCACGTCGAGGTTGCCACCCTGGACATCCGCGTACGCGGCGTCCATCGAGGCGTAGAAGACGATGTTCAGGCCACCATTGGCGGGCTTGCGCACGCCGTCGTACTCGGGGTTGGTGACGAGGTCGATTCCGACCTCGTGCTCCCAGGCGCCCTCTTTGGCCAGCATGTACGGGCCGTTGCCGATCGGGTTCTCGCCGAAGGCTTCCATGTCCTCATACGCGGCGGAGGGCAGCGGCATGAACGCCGTGTAGCCGAGGCGCAGCGGGAAGTCGGCCTCGGGCGAGGCCAGCTCGACCGTGAAGGTGGATTCGTCGACGACCTTCAGACCGGTCAGTTCGGCGTCAGCGTCGTAGCTGAAGCCGGCGATGTTGTCAAAGAAGTATGAGGCGCTCTGAGCGTTGCTGAACTTCGCTCCGAAGTTCCAGGCGTCCACGAAGGAGTCAGCCGTGACGGCCTCGCCGTCGGTGAACTCCCAGCCGTCGTTGAGCGTGACGGTCCAGTTCTGGGCGTCGTCGGACTCGATCGACTTGGCGACCTCGTTCTCGATCTCGCCTTTGGCGTTGTACGAGACGAGCCCGGCGAAGATCGAGGTGGCGATCTTGCCGCCTCCGGTCTCGGTGGTGTTCGTCGGGATCAGCGGGTTCTGCGGCTCAGATCCGTTCGTGGTGATGATCGCCGCGGTGTCACTCTCTGCCGGGGCGTCTCCGCTGGCGCAACCGGAGAGCACGAGGGCTCCCGCGGCAGCCAAGGCGATGGCAGGTATGCCCAGTCTCCTGATTTTCAATTTTCCTCCAGTGCGCAGGGAAATGCCGCGTGACCCTCGGGCGAGCAGACATCTCGGATATACCGACCTTAAAGAGTGGGCGCGGACTTCGCATAATCTATTGGGGAAACGTTACAAATGCGAAACAAACTGCGCAGGATAGTTGCGCCACAGCAGGTTCTTGCGCGCAATCCCTCCACCGAATTCAGCAACCTGCACGTTCCGGGCAGTGGGAAGATGGGAGGATGATCGTGACCGCCCACGCACGCCCTCCGCTCTTGATCTTCGACGGCGACTGCGCGTTCTGCACGACCTCCGTGAACACCATGAAGCGTCTGATTCCCGGCATGCCGGCTTCCGCTCCCTACCAGTGGACCGACCTGACGTCCTATGATCTGACGACGAAGGATGCCCAGTCCCGGGTGTGGCTGGTCGTCGACGACCACCGCTTCGGCGGCGCCGCGGCCGTGGCCGCCCTGCTTCGGCACCAGCCGAATGCGCTCATGCGCTTCTTGGGCTGGCTCGGCACCGTGCCGCCGTGGTCGTGGGCGGCCGAAGTGGGCTACCGGCTCGTGGCGCGGTACCGCCACCGGCTGCCCGGGGGAACACCGGCCTGCCGGATGAGGCCGGGCGCGTGACTCCGCGCGGCAATCGAACCGGGCTCCGCTGGGAGGTGGGGATCGTCCTCGGAATGTCGCTCGGGGCATCCGCTCTCTACTCGATCATTTCGATCATCGCCCGGCTGACCGACACCCGGCCGCTCTCGGAGCAGTCGGCGACCCTGAACGGGTCGCAGTCGCCGCGGGAATGGCTCGACTTCAGCTATCAGTTCCTGGGCATCTTCTTCGCCCTGTTCGCCGTGGCCCTGGTGCTCTACCTGCTGTGGCTGCCGGGGCAGAGTCCGTTCCGGCGGCTGGGCTTCGATTTCACGGAGCCGGGGCACGACCTGCTGCGCGGCTTCGGGCTGGTGCTCGTGATCGGTATCCCCGGGCTGGGGCTCTACCTCGCCGGGCGGTCCCTCGGCTTCACCGTGGCGATCGTGCCGTCGCCGCTCGACACGTTCTGGTGGACGATCCCGATCCTGGTGCTCTCGGCACTGCGCTCGGCGCTGGTCGAGGAGCTGATCGTGGTCGGCTACCTGTTCACCCGGCTGCGCGAGCTGGGTTGGTCCACCTGGACCATCATCGTGTCCTCGGCGCTTCTGCGCGGCAGCTACCATTTCTACCAGGGCATTGGGCCGTTCTTCGGCAATGCGGCCATGGGGGTGCTGTTCGGCTGGTGCTATCTGCGTTGGGGACGCACGATGCCGCTCGTGATTGCGCACTGGATCCTCGACATCGTCTCCTTCGTCGGGTACCCGCTCGCCCTCACCTGGTGGCCGGGGCTCCTCGCCCCCGCCGCCTGACCTGCCTGCCCTGCCTGACCTGCCTGACCTGCCGGCCGGCCGGCCGGCCTGCGAATTTGACGGAGATTTTGCCGAGAAGGCGCGAATCGGGCCAAAACCTGGCCGGACAGGCAAAATCTCCGTCGAATTCGTTAGGGAGTAGCGGTCTACTCGAAGGCCTCGGGGGGCGGGCAGGCGCAGACGAGGTTGCGGTCACCGAAGGCGTTGTCGATACGGCGCACCGGCGGCCAGTACTTGCCACGGATGAGACTGCGCACCGGGTAGACCGCGGTCTCACGGTCGTAGGCGTGCGTCCACTCCCCCTCGATCACCGACTGTGCGGTGTGCGGGGCATTGTGCAGCGGGTTGTCCTCGGCAGGCCAGCGGCCGGCGGCTACGGCATCCGCTTCGGCCTTGATCGCGATCATGGCCTCAACGAACCGGTCGATCTCGCCCAGGTCCTCACTCTCGGTGGGCTCGATCATGAGCGTACCGGACACCGGAAAGCTCATGGTCGGCGCGTGGAAGCCGTAGTCGACGAGTCGCTTGGCCACATCGTCGACGCTGACCCCGGTGGCCTCGGTGAGCGGGCGTAGATCGAGGATGCACTCATGTGCGACCAAGCCGTTGTCACCGGAATACAGCACCGGGTAGTGAGCCTCGAGGCGCTTGGCCACATAGTTGGCCGCGAGAACCGCGGCGCCGGTGGCCGCGTGCAGACCCTCGGCCCCCATCATGCGCACATAGGCCCAGGAGATCGGTAGAATGCTCGGGCTGCCGTACGGCGCCGCCGAGACCGGCCCGCCGGAGTGCACGACCGTGCCGCCCCCCGTGCCGCCGACTGTGCCGCCACTTTCATCGACACCGCCGTCGACCGCCGCCGCATCGCCGGAGGCGAGGAGGTAGTGCTCGTCGCTCTGAGCGAGGGGATGCCCCGGCAGGAACGGAGCGAGGTGCGCCTTGGCCCCGACCGGACCGACGCCCGGCCCGCCGCCGCCGTGCGGGATGCAGAACGTCTTGTGCAGGTTCAGGTGCGACACGTCGCCGCCGAAGTCGCCGTAACGGGCGAAACCGAGCAGGGCGTTCAGGTTGGCGCCGTCGACGTAGACCTGGCCGCCGGCGTCGTGCACGGCCGTGCAGATGGCGCCGACCTCGTGCTCGTAGACGCCGTGCGTCGACGGGTAGGTGATCATCAACGCGGCGAGGTTCTCGGCGTGCTCCGCGATCTTGGCGCGCAGGTCGTCCAGGTCGACGTTGCCGAGCTCGTCGCAGGCGACGACGACGACCTTCATGCCGGCCAGCACGGCGGATGCCGCGTTGGTGCCGTGCGCGCTGGACGGGATCAGGCAAACCGTGCGCTGGGTATCCCCGGTGGAGAGGTGGTAGCCGCGGATCGCGAGGAGCCCGGCGAGTTCACCCTGGCTGCCGGCGTTGGGCTGGAGGGACACGGAGTCGTAGCCGGTGACATCCGTCAGCCAGGATTCGAGCTGCCGGATCAGTTCCAGGTAGCCCTCGATGTCGGCACGCGGCGCGAACGGGTGCAGCCCGCCGAACTCGGGCCAGCTGACGGCCTCCATCTCGGTGGCCGCGTTCAGCTTCATGGTGCAGGAGCCGAGCGGGATCATGCCGCGGTCGAGCGCGTAGTCGAAGTCGGCGAGGCGCTTGAGATAGCGCATCATGCTCGTCTCCGAGCGGTGCGTGTTGAACACCGGGTGGGTGAGGAACTCGCTGGTGCGATGAAGTTCGGGCGGAAGGCCGGCCTCGACCATGCTGAAGTCCACCAGGCCGAAGGCATCCCGCCCGCCGAACGCGCCGACGACCAGGGCGAGATCCGCGAGAGTCGTCGTCTCGTCGACGGCGATGCCGACGGTGTCCGCGTCGACCAGGTAGAGGTTGACCCCGCTGGCGGAGGCGGCCCGGGCGATCTCGGCGGCGCGGCCCGGAACGGAGGCACGGACCGTGTCGAAGAACGTCGCGGTGACAACGTCGACACCGGCGGCGAGGAGAGCGACGACGAGTTGCCCGGCGCGCTCGTGCACCTGGGCGGCGATCTTCCGCAGGCCGTCTGGCCCGTGGTAGACCGCGTACATGCCGGCCATCACGGCCAGCAGCACCTGGGCGGTGCAGATGTTTGAGGTGGCCTTGTCCCGACGGATGTGCTGCTCACGCACTTGCAGCGACAGGCGGTAGGCCGGGTGGCCGGCCGCGTCAACGCTGACGCCGACCAGGCGGCCGGGAAGCTGACGCTCGAGGCCACTGCGCACGGCCATGTAACCCGCGTGCGGACCGCCGAAGCCCATCGGCACGCCGAAGCGCTGGCTGGTGCCCACGGCCACGTCGGCGCCGAGCTCGCCGGGCGAGGTAATCAGGGTCAGGGCGAGCAGGTCGGCGGCGACGACGACGAGCGCCCCCTGCGCCTGGGCGGCGGCGATAACGCCGGCCGGGTTCCAGACCCGGCCGGATGCGCCGGGATACTGCACGAAGAGACCGAAGTACTCGCCGAGGTCCTCAGCGGACCCAGCCAGGTCGACCTCCACGAGGTCGATCCCGACGGCGGCCGCGCGATTGCCCAGCAGGGCCTTCGTCTGCGGCAGCGCGTCGGCGTCGACGAGGAAACGGGTCGACTTCGACTTCGACGCCCGACGGGTGAGGAGCATGCCCTCCACCACGGCGGTCGACTCGTCGAGCATGGACGCGTTGGCCGTGGAGAGTCCGGTCAGGTCGGCGATCATGGTCTGGAAGTTGATCAGCGCCTCAAGACGGCCCTGGGAGATTTCGGGCTGGTACGGAGTGTAGGCCGTGTACCAGCTGGGATTCTCGAACACATTGCGCTTGATCACGGCCGGGGTGACGGTGTCGTAGTAGCCGAGACCGATCATGGACCGCTTCACGGTGTTGCGGCCGGCGAGGTCCCGCAACTCCGCGATGGCCTCCCGCTCGGTGGCGGCGGGCGGCAGGGTGCTGTCACCGATGGTGCGGAACTGGTCCACCTGGATCGATTCGGGCACGGCCGCGTTGACGAGGGCGTCGACCGAGTCGTAACCGAGGATCGACAGCATGCGGGACTGCGCGTCGGCATCCGTGCCGATGTGGCGCTGAGTGAAGGGCTGTGACATGTGTGCGGAACCTGGCTTTTCGTTTTCGTTACTCGCCGATGAGGGCGGAGTAGTCGGCGTAACTGAGGAGAGGAGGCAACTCCGCGAACGTGACCTTGAGCAGCCAGCCGGCGCCGAACGGGTCGCTGTTGACGAGCTCGGGGCTCTCGACGACGGCGTCGTTGATCTCGGCGACGGTGCCCGTGACGGGGGCGAAGAGCTCGCCGACCGACTTGGTGGACTCGATCTCGCCGACGACGGTGCCGCCGGCGACATCGCTGCCGACGGCCGGCAACTCGACGAAGACGACGTCGCCGAGCTTGTCGGCGGCGTAGGCGGTGATGCCGACGGTGGCGGTGTCGCCGTCGACGAGAACCCACTCGTGCTCGGCGGTGTACTGGAGTTCAGACTGTTCGGCCATGGGGGTGTTCCTCTCGAGGGGTGGACTATTTCTGACGCTTGTAGAACGGAAGGGCGGTCACGGTTGCGGGGATGCGGGTGCCGCGCACGTCGACGAAGACCTGGGTGCCGAGTCGCGCCAGGCCGGGAGCCACGTAGGCCATGGCGATCGGATGTCCGAGCGTCGGCGACAACGCCCCGCTCGTGATCACGCCGTCGGCCACGGTCGCGTCGGCACTGCGATACACCGGGTAGTCGGCGCGCCCGGCACGCTTGCCGGAAGATTCCAGTCCCACGAGTACGCGCGCCTCCGCGCTGGGACCCTCTTCGCTGGCCTCGCGGCCGATGAAATCGACCTCCTTGGCGAGGTTCACAACGCGGCCGAGCCCGGCCTGCGCCGGGTAGGTCGAGGTGCTCAGTTCGTGGCCGTAGAGCGGCATGCCGGCCTCGAGACGGAGGGTGTCGCGGCTGGCGAGCCCCGCCGGCACGAGGTGGAAAGAGGCGCCCGCCGCGCGGAGCGCGTCCCAGAGCGCCGCGGCATCCGGCACGTCGACATAGAGTTCGAAGCCGTCTTCACCGGTGTAGCCGGTGCGGGCAATGAAAACGCGGCCGGCCTGGAAGGTACCACCCAGGGCTCGGTAGTACTTCAGCGCTGACAGGTCGCCGTCAAACGTGAGGTCCGCCGTGGCCTCGAGGATGGCGCGCGAATTCGGCCCCTGCACGGCGATCAGGGCGACGTCGTCGCTCTGATCGGTGACGGTGACGTCGAAGCGGGTGGCCCGGGCCGTGAGCGCCTTGACCGCCGGGAAACGGTTGCCCGCGTTGGCGATGACGAGGTACTCGTTCTCGGCCGTGCGGTAGACGACGATGTCGTCGATGATGCCGCCGGCGCGGTTGAGGATGAGGCTGTACTTGGCCTGCAGCAGGTCGATCGTGGAGAGTTGGCCGGCGAGGGCATAGTCGAGGAACGCTCCGGCGTCCGGCCCGGCCACCAGGATCTCGGCCATGTGCGAGAGGTCGAAGATGCCCGCGCTGGTGCGCACGGCGTGGTGCTCGGCGAGATCGCTCGAGTAGCGCACCGGCATCTGCCAGCCGGCGAAGTCCGTGAAACTGGCGCCGGCATCCACGTGCGCCAGGTGCAGCGGGGAGAACCGCTCCACCGTGGGGGTTGAATCGGTGTGGGCTTCAGTGTCCGAGGTCATGAGTTCTCCAGGTTGTCGCCGGCCGGGGGCCGAGCAAGAATCTCCGTGGCGCGATCGATCGATCGTACCCCTGGGAACTCCCCCTCTGTCGTCAGGCCTGAGAGCTTCACCGCAGCCGTTGGTCGGGCGCGATTTTCACCGTGGGCGAGCCGCTGTCGAGCCGCGACTACTTTTCAGAGTGGCCAGTTCGATGCGGTACGAGTACCTGAGAGATTGTCGGGGAGGATTGCTCCTTCGGTGTTCGACTGCCTGAGGGCGCCGAACTCTCCCGCATCGACCTTGATGGCCCTATATTCACTTGAGGGTGTGCGCTCCGAGCCTAGCGCGTGCGGGCCCGGCAGCGCGGTGCGGCCGCTTCCGGTGCCTCCCGGCGACACCTCCAGCGGGAACGCGTACCCTAGTCACTTCGCCCGCGATTCGTGCGGCGCACACAGAAAGGCGTTCCGTGGACATCACACTCCTCCGGCATTTCATCGCCGTCGCCGAGGAGTTGCACTTCCCACGCGCCGCGATGAACCTCAATATCTCCACCCCGAAATTGCGCTCCTCGATCGCAAAACTCGAGGCGAACCTCTGCGTCGTGCTCATCGACCGCACCACGGAGACCACCCGGCTGACCGCGGCGGGCAACCTGTTTCTCACGGATGCCCGCACCGAGCTGGCCGCCTCGGATGAGCCCTGGAAGCCGCCGCTTCCGGCGGGCGGAAAGGCCAAGGCGGCAAAGGGCAAGGGCCGCGCGCCCGAGGTGAAGGGCCAGCCGCGTCCCGGCAAGCGCCGCCAGGGCCGCTAGCCCGCACGCTCGACTTCGGACTCTAGACGCCGGCCGAGGCACGGCGCCAGGCCGAGAAGCTGGCCACCGATCCGCTATGCTGCGGCACCAGCCACGGCCACGGATGCAGCACGGCCGCGCCCTCCGCGTAGCGCGCAAAGCTGGGTACCGGCGCAAACGTGACTGCTGCGTCGAGGCCCGGAACGATCACTCGCGGGTCACCCAGGTACACGACCACCTCGCGACGCCGGGCCAGATCCTGAAGGGTTTCCACGGTGAAGATCAGTCTTTTGCTTGAGAGCCGCAGCCTGGCCAGGGCCGGCTCGTCGAAGACGAAGGCGGCCGGGAGTGCGGGATGCGCCGCAAGGGCCGGATCGGCGTCGCCCAGGGAATCCACCGTCAGCAGCACCGACCGGGGTGCGCGGCGCCGCACGACGTCGGTGGGCCCCTGCGTGTCGGACAGGTGCGGATCGTGCGTGAGGTTCGCCGGCGCATCCGTCACCGGCACTGGCGCTGCCCCCACCGGAAACTGCTCGATCGGGCAGGCCCGGGCGAGCGGACAGTCCCGGCAGAGCTGCGGCGCTCGTTTCTCAACCTGCCAGCGGGCGAAGCCGTAGGCGGAGCCGGTGCCGGCACCCACGGTCCACTGCCAGCCCAGGAGGTTGGCCGCGCGGGAGCCGTCGAGCAGGTGTCGGTAGAATTCTTCCTGGCCGGCATGCCACCCCGCTCCAGACCGGACCGTGTACTGGGAGGCCAGCCACATCCGGGTCTGGTTGACCAGCCAGCCGTCGGTTTCCAGTTCCGACACGACCGAGTCGATGCAGTGCATCCGGTGCGGCCAGGCCTGGGGTTCGAATTCTCCGGCCCAGGGTGCCGCAAAGCGCAGGTTTCGGTGCAGGGCCACACCCACACGCGCATAGAGATGTCGGGCGTATTCCTGCCAGAGCAACTCGTCCCGGAATTTGCGGGTATCTCGGGCAGGTCCGTCTGCGACGTGCTCCCAAGCCCGGCTAAGCGGCACCAGGGAGTGCCGAATGTACGGTGATAGCCGGGATGCCCCGCGATCGATTTCCGGCAGCACCTGGCTGCGCCTGGCCGCATAGCCCGCGACCGAGAATGCCGCCAGGGCACGGTCGGCGCTGGTCTGGCCACCCCGGATGCTCGGGCTCGCCCGCACCTCGTCGTCGACCAGGTGGTGCAGATGGCGCCGCACCACGGCATCCGCGGTTCCGTCATTCAGAGCGATGAGCACACTTGATTTTAGGCCCTGCCTGAGGGGCAGCAGAAAGCGAAACGGGCCTGGGCCGGTCACGATCAAAATGATCGCGATCGACCCAGGCCCGTTGGCGGTGAGCAGGTGGCCGGGTAGGCCTACTTGTTCCGCACGTGCACCGGGGCGGCGATCTCCTCGGCCTCATCGACCGATAGTTCGAGGTGTGCGAACGCCGGGTCATCCGCGAACGATTTCATCCGCGCGATCCGGTAGATGATCAGACCGTAGAGGGCCTTGGCGAGGATGTCGGCGACCGAGTATCCGATCTGTTTGCCGACCCAGGCATCCGAGCCGTCGATACCAAGCATGGGCAATAGGTAGGCAATCGGGTAGACACCCCAGGTCAGCAGCAGAAGCAGACGCAGCTGGCTGATCGTGCGGCGCACACTCCGCGGCTGGCGGTCGAGGGACTTGGTCAGTTCGATGAACAGAACATAGAGGATGTATGCGAACGGGATGGTGGAGAGCAGACCGAAGATTCCGCGCACCCCGTTGTCCCCGCTGAGCTCGCCGGGGTACCCGAGGATGATCATCAGGGCCGAAGCCGGAATGAGCCGGTACAGGAGACTGGTCTGCACCTTGCGGGCCAGGGCGAGAACCGCGATCAGTTCGAGCAGCAGCAGGGGAACCGTGAGCAGCCAGTCGACGTAGCGGTAGCCCTCATTGAAGGACTCCCCGGCGACCTGCACATAGTTGCCCGCCCCGCCGATGGCCTCGGTGACGAAGGCCGCCTTGAAGGAGTCGAAAATGCGGAAGTAGTGGTAGGCGGCAATCGCACAGACGATGGCCGCGACGGTCATCGCCTGACGGTACCGGGGCAGGACCCGCTTGAGCGAGATGATGATGAAGATCGACGTGAACAGCTGTGACGCGATGACGAGCGAGAACACGTTGTAGACGGTGTCGTATTGAATCTGGGTGAGGGAATCGGGAATCACGTTGTCCTCCGAATAAGCGAGAAAGAACAGGAAAGAGCCGTGCCGTAGAGCTTTGCTGTGTTTATTGATTGATCAGTCATTTAACTGCCTAGCTGACTGCTAACTAAAAATTTAGTACGAGTTTCCTGAATCTTTGCATAGAGTATGCCCCCAGTCAAAAGGTCAATAGCGGACAGACAGATGACGGCCCCTCGGAGCACGGAGGAGCGGGTTCTCCGGTAGGGGGTCGGCCGATCCGGTACGCGCCACGTCGGCGAACACCCCTCGCATGACAGCGTGGTGCTTGAGCAGGTGGTTGCGGATGGCGCGCAGCCGCTACACGCTCGGTGATCTGGTCGACTCCAGGCCGACCCCGCCCAAGCCGATGAAGATGGCCGTGCGAATCAGCAGACGCACCATGACTACCCCTTCTTGACCGCGGCCTTTGCCGCGCGCTTGGTTTCCCGCACCCGGGTCAGCGATTCGGGGTCGACAATGTCGGCGACGGACCGGAACGAGCCGTTCTCGCCATAGGGCTCGGAGGCCTCGCGCCAGCCCTCCGCGACGAGCCCCTGACGCTTGCCGAGCAGGGCAAGGAAGATCTTCGCCTTCTGCTCGCCGAATCCCGGGAGCGCTTTCAGGCGCCGCAGGATCTCGGCGCCGTCCGGGGAGTCGGCGGTCCACAGGGCGGACGCATCACCCCTCCAGTCTGAGGCGATCACACCCGCGAGGGTCTGCGTGCGAGCGGCCATCGAGCCCGGATAGCGGTGCACGGCCGGCGTGGCCTGGAACACCTCGACGAGTGCGTCGGCGTCGAAGCCGGCGATGGTCGCCGGATTGAGCGTGCCGATCCGGTCGCGGATCTTGGCCGGACCGGCGAACGCGGTCTCCATCGCGATCTGCTGATCCAGCAGCATCCCGAGGAGGAGCGCGAAAGGGTCATCGCTGAGCAGGGCGTCGGCGGCATCGTCGCCGGTGAGGTACAGAATCATGCACCCATTGTGCCACCGGCGGCGCGCCGGCGGGACTCCCCTAGACTCGGCGGATGTCCCGCCTCGTCGTCGTCCTCCCGCTCACGGCGCTCAGCACCGGCGACAGCTTCCCGGTGTCGGAATGGCCATTGCACATCACCGTGCTGCCCCCTTTTCACACGGATGCCGCGGCATCCGTCATCGCGGATGTCATTTCCGGCGTCGTCGCCGCCACGGCATCCGGCCGCACCGCCCTCACGGCGGTCGCGGGTGCCGACGCGCTGTTCGGCCGGCGCGAGGACGTGCCGGTGACGCTCGTCGGGGACGACCCGCGCCTGACCCGGTTGCACCGCGCCCTCATCGAGGCCGTGCGGCCGTTTGCCTCCATCCCCGACGAGCCCGCGTTCACGGGTCCCGGCTTCCGGGCCCACATCACGATCAAGAACGGCGCCCGGGTGCACGAGGGCCAGCGGCTCGCTCTCACCCAGATCGCCCTCGTGGACATGGCGCCCCGATCGGCGGCGAGCGGCCGCACGGTGCTCGCCACGTTCCCGTTGCCTACTGCCGGGTGAGCGCAGTCACCCGGTCGGGTGCAGCGGGTCTGTGCGCCGAGTTCGACGACTGCGGACGAGTTCGGCGCCTCTGCCGGGCAGGTTGCCGGGTGGGAGGTGATCGCGATGCTCGGCAGCCGATTCGGCGGGCACGCGGAATACGTCTGCATCCCGCAGGATGGCGCGATCACGGCGAAAGCCACGGAACATGACCTTCACGGATGCCGTGACTCTCGTCTTCGGCGGGACCACCGCCCATGCTTTTTTCAGTCGCGCCGCGATCAAACCGGGCAGCACCGTTCTCGTGAACGGCGCATCCGGTGCCGTGGGCACGGCGGCGGTGCAGCTCGCCAAGCAGATGGGCGCGCGAGTCACCGAGGCGTGCAGGGCGCCAACCGCGAGCTGGTCACCGCGCTCGGCGCCGACGGGGTGATCGACTACACAACGGAGGATTTCCTGCTCGAGAGGCAAACCTACGACGTCATCATGGATTGCGTCGGGAACGCCCCCTTTGAACGCGCTGCGGCGTGCCTCACTCCGGGCGGGGCCCTGTTGCTCGTCGTTTCCGATCTCCGGGGGCTGCTTCTGGCCGCCTGGCACACCAGGAGGAGCGCGAGGCGGGTCGTCGCGGGCAACATCGACAGCACCGCGGATGCCCTCACGCACCTGGTCGACCTTGCCGAGTCGGGTCGGTTCCTGGCGGTCATCGATCGGACGTACGACCTGGCCGACATCGCTCTGGCGCACCGTTTCGTCGAGGCCGGCCATTAGAAAGGCAACGTCATCCTGCGCGTCGCGGGCGGTTGAGGGGGCGGAAGGTTGAGGGGGCGGAAGGTTGAGGGGGTGGAAGCAGTCGCTCTGGTCCGTGAGCGTCGGGGTACGCGGTTTTGAGTTCATCGAGCGTGGCCCCGATCCCGATTCTGTTGCTCGTCCGCGGAGAAGTCGAGGTGTCGGCCGAGGGATCTCCCCGTTCGCTGCAACACGATTTGCTGAAGCGGGGAGCCCCGCGCGGTGGCTAATTCAGGAGAATTGTCCGGCCCACGGCGGTATCCACATTGAAAGACCAGTCTGGGGGCATCCCCGGGCGACAGATCTCCTGATTTAGCCACACCCCGCCGTGCCGACTCCGTCGAGCGAGGCCGACCGCGAATTCTCACGCGCCGGATGCCCCGCTGAGAGCGCTGGCAGCGGAGTTCGCCGGCTGCGGTCGAGATCGCCCCACAACACCAGGGGAACTCGACCGGACCTGTCGATCTCGGCGACCGCGACCGCGGGCAAGGACGATCCACACGCCACACGCCACACGCCACGAGCTAGACGTAGAAGCGGAACTCCACCGCGTTACCGCACGAAATTACATTACGAGTACCAGATAACACAGCCGGCCAAGCCAAGCCGAGGAAGACCCTCACGACTCGCTCGAGTGCAACGAGCTTCGCCATCGCAACTGATGCCGGAACGGACAACTGCGCCCCGTGCACCGGCCACAATTGTCCGAAACGGAAACAGTTGCGGCCGGAACGCGCTACACGTTGCAGCGGAACTCCACCACGTTCCGTCACCGAAAGACATGGCCCCGACGACGAAGGCCGCCGACACGTAATCTGTGCAATGATGTCCCGACTGAAGTCAGATCCAAGGCGACATCGGGGGAAGTATGACCGCTCACGGCGTGCCAGATAAGTTCGGCAAAGCGCTGGCAGCACTGTTTCTGGTTGCAGGTCTGTTTCTGACCGGATGTTCCGGCCCACCGGGTCCCGTCCCCGGCGGCGAAAGCCCGACGTCAACAGCAACGCGGACGGCGACAGCGACAGCGACAGCGACAGCAAAGGCAACGCCGGGCCTGACTGAAGCGGCGCATCCGTCAGCTCCGGCCCCTGTGACGGACCTCCTCATCACTGCAACGTCGATCGAACTTCGAGACGCGTCCGGCACGACCCTGTCCACGTTCGATTATTTTCAACCTGCCGGCGAGTTGGTTGCCGGTCTTTCCACGGCTTTCGGAAGCGCACCGATCTCAGAGCACTTCGAGGGCGGCAGCGAGGTTCCTCCGGGAACCAATTACATCTGGGGCGATATCCTGCCTACAGGCCCTGAGTCGCCTACTCCATGGGACGGCGATTTCGTCCTCGTGGATGGTGTGCCAGGCGGGACGTCACCACATGAACCGAACACCTGGGTGAAGGTTTCCTCGTCCGCCGTGAACGGTGTTCACATCAGCACCGTCGACGGAATCGCTGTTGGAGATGATGCCGCCGAGATCGCGGCACGACACCCCGACACCGCGCGCCCACAAGGCAGCAGATTCGACATCTTCGTTGGTCTCGTGCCGCTCCCACCCTTGGACTCCCTGTCAGAACTGACGTTTTCAGTCTGGCTCATCGCCGCCGACCCACTCGGCCCTATCACCGAATTCCGCTCTCCCTCACCGAACTGGGGCGTGTGAGGTCCTCACTCTTGGTGAAAGGACACAGTATCTCGCGGTGAGGCTCCGGGAGCCAGAGACTCTGTAAGTGACGTTCCGGCCACTGCGAGTGACCACCTCTGGGGGAGCGTGAATGAACGGAAGCTATGCCTCGGAGCCCCTGAATCGACCGAAGCCGCGCGGGGAAGAAGTAGGCTCCGACCAGGCCCCAACATCACCACCTGGAGGACTTTGTAATGCGCCGACCGCTGGCTCTGACCGTCATTGCGGCCGCCGCTTTGCTCACCCTTGCCGCATGCAGCACCGACCAGGTCGAAGGCGATGTCGCCGCATCGTCTCCGACACCGGTCGCGACCGCCACGGTAACACCCACACCGGAACCCACTCCATCGGCGACACCTGCCGCGCTGCCGGCAACCATAATCATCGGCGCCGAAGCCACCGATATCGTCACAGCCGACGGCACGGTCCTCGCATCGCTTAACTATCAGAGCGATGGGGATGCAGCTGTGGCCGTACTCAGGGGCCTTCTCGGCGAGCCGACGTCAGAATCGGTGGAAGAGTCCTCCCACTACCCAAGGGCCGAACTCACGGAATGGGACGGCTTCACGATTGGGGTGAACCGTCCTGACGCGGACTTCAATCCGCGGCCGGGCCCGTACAACCCCGCCTTTCAGGTCAGGGCATCCGGAACCATGGCCACCAACGGTGTCGCCATTGAGGATGTCAACGGCAACCAGATCGGGCAGGACTTCGAGTCAACAGCTGACGGCAAGCCTGCCGATCAAGTGCATTATGACGAAACCTTCGGGATCGACTCTGTCACCCTCGACATGCCGTCGTCATTCTCAGGCGCGATTCCGGATTACGGACTGCCAATGACCTACGGCGTGATCGGTTTCACCGGCCGGGACACCGGCATCATCGAAAAAATCCTGGCCCCCACCGACTTGTTCTCGCTAACATAGCCGCGCCCTCAAACGTCGGGACGAGCTGGATCAACTCACCTGCCTTGTCCTCGACCCACGCCGCAGACATGACGATGTGTCCCACTTCCCGCACCAGGTCGGACGGATACAGACTCTCGACCGTTGTCATGCCCAACCCGGAGCGGGCTACACGTTGAAGCGAACTCCCCGGAGTGGCATCGCAGAGCAACCTTTAGAGCCACGTTTCGCGCCCTCCTGGCTATCTCCGCATCGTCGCTGCCAGCAGCGTAGTGCCCCCTACTCTCTGCCGTCCTCAAGCGGGATGAGCATCATTCGAAATGGTCCGGCAACGGCGTGGAGGTCCCAAATCCGATCGGCGACGCCGTCGATGCCATTGACAAGCTGAAGCTGAGGAATGCCTCCCGGGATCACGAGTTGGCTGACACGGACTCCCTCACCCTCGAGCGCGTCGTGGAGCATCTCGCCGTAGGCGCTCTCAGCCGGGAAGGCGACCGATGTACCTGCGAAGTCAGCGCGGGCCTTCACCGAGGTTCCGCCGTTGATCATGATGATGCTGCCGCTTCCTGCCTGCCGCATTGCTGGGAGCACTGCACGCACCGCGTGAATGAGCCCGAGAGCCGAAAACTGCAATGCCTCCAAAGCCAGCTCCGGAGTCATATCAAGCACCGGCTTCAGGTAGTCGCGCGATGGGAGCGGGCTATATTGCAGCGCGGTGATGGGCCCGAGCTCTGCCGCGGCACGCTCAAGGGCAGCTTCGAGCGACGCCGGCGTGCGGACATCAGCAGGGTAAGCACTCGCGGTGAAGCCGGCAGCGGTGAGCTCGGCTGCCATAGCGTCTAGTTTCGACTGGTTCCTGGCGATCAGGGCAATTGAGAAGCCTTCGCGCCCGAACCTTCGCGCAACTGCTGCGCCGAGTCCCGGTCCGGCTCCGATGATGGCGATGACAGGCACGATGGACTCCTTCGATTGCTGCTGCTGTGATGACTAACGCTGGGAGCTAGAGCCTAAACATTGAACCTAAACTTCGTCGCATTCCGTTACCGAAAACCATGATGCAGTCCGACTTTTTTACACCAGTGCTGGTCACTGAGTGATCTAGCCACAGATTTCTCTGGGAATGACAGGCATGGGGCGAACGACGATCTTGTTCACTAGGCCTTCAGATGTAGCGAAATTGATCCAATTCCCGTTCCCGTCCGTCAACGTGTAGTGGGGAGTGAAATGGTCGTCCTGGTAGGTGATCGCGGGGTATGCGGTCTTGAGTTCATCGAGCGTGGTGCCGATCCCGATTCCAGCGGTCGTGCGCGGCGATGTGGCGGTGAAGTCCGAGGAAGTCGGCCCTCCCTCCAAGGCGATCAGCTCTACGAGGCCGTTGTCGGAACTGTCGGCGATGACCAGATTGGGAAATCCGGGCCGGTCGAAGGAGAGGATCGACGGACAGCCTTCGAAAACGGCACTGCTGGAGAAGGCGGTCATCAACCGGTCCGTCGCGCTGATATTATCCCCGATCACCAGCGGTCCCACGCTGGTGAATCCGATGATCCACGAAGCCGGGTCGGCTAGGTCCATCGCGAGCTTTGTCGGTGTCGGTGTCGGTGTCGGTGTCGGTGTCGGTGTCGGTGCAGTCGTGCTGGCCGTCGGGCCGACGGAACTCGTCGGATTCATTATCGGCGCATCGGGCCCCTGACGTGCACACCCCGACAGGAGCAGCAGCCCGATTGCCGCGACAGCTACGACGGGAAGCCGCCGGCGCTCGGAAACGTGAACTGACATCCGATTTCCCCCGATTTAGTTCTCAGAACCTGGTTCCACATTAGTGTCACTCAACCGGGTTGCGTCACCGGCAGTCAGGACCGCCTGTGCGAGCATCTCCCGACGGGGGTGCCGTGCGTGCTGGAGTCGACAGGACCGCTCGCTACGAGTAAGAGAGGAACGCGCTACACGTTGAACCTAAACTCCACCACGTCGCCGTCCTGCATGATGTATTCCTTGCCCTCGATGCGGGCCTTGCCTTTGGAGCGGGCCTCCGCCACGGAACCGGCCTCCATCAGGTCGTCGAAGGAGAAGATCTCCGCCTTGATGAAGCCCTTCTGAAAGTCGGTGTGAATGACGCCAGCGGCCTGCGGAGCGGTCCAGCCCTTTCGGATGGTCCAGGCGCGTGTTTCCTTGGGGCCGGCCGTGAGGTAGGTCTGAAGGCCGAGGGTGTCGAAGCCGATGCGGGCGAGCTGGTCGAGCCCGCTCTCGGCCTGGCCGGTGGACGCCAGCATCTCGGCGGCGTCCTCGGCGTCGAGTTCACTGAGCTCGGATTCGAGCTTCGCGTCGAGGAACACGGCGTTGGCCGGGGCCACCAGCGCGGCCAGAACAGCGAGCTTCCCGGCATCCTGCAGCACCGCCTCGTCGACGTTGAACACGTAGATGAACGGCTTGGCCGTCAGCAGGCCCAGCTCGCGGATGGGCTCGATGTCGAGCGTGGCCGATGACAGCGGCGCTCCGGCGTCGAGGATGGCCTGCGCCTTGAGCGCGGTCTCCAGCACGATGGGGGGAAGCTTGCGCCCTTTGACCTCTTTCTCGAAGCGGGAGACCGCCTTCTCGAGGGTTTGCAGGTCGGCGAGGATGAGTTCGGTGTTGATCGTCTCCATGTCGCCGGCTGGGTCGACGGCGCCGTCGACATGCACCACGTCGGGGTCGGCGAAGCCGCGGATGACCTGCGCGATGGCGTCGGCCTCCCGAATGTTGGCGAGGAACTTGTTGCCGAGCCCCTCCCCCTCGCTGGCGCCGCGCACGATGCCGGCGATGTCGACGAACGACACCGGGGCAGGCAGCAGACGCTCGCTACCGAAGACCGCCGCCAGCTTGGCCAGGCGGTGGTCGGGCAGGTTGACGATGCCGACGTTGGGCTCGATGGTGGCGAACGGGTAGTTCGCCGCGAGCACGTTGTTCTTGGTCAACGCGTTGAAGAGGGTGGACTTGCCAACATTGGGCAGTCCGACGATTGCAATAGTAAGAGCCACGAAAGTCAATCGTACCGTCTGCGACCCGAGGCCGGTCGGCACAGCGGCGACGCGCTGTCGGCGGCCCGTGACAGGATGAAGCGGTGCCAGTCAACTTCACCGCCATCGACTTCGAGACCGCCAACTCCTCCAGCGCTTCGGCCTGCTCGGTGGGGCTGGTGAAGGTCCGTGACGGCAAGGTCGTCGACCGCATCGCCTGGTTCATCAAGCCGGCCGTCGGGCACGACGTCTTCCTGGCCTGGAACATCAAGATCCACGGCATCCGGCCGACGGATGTCGCCGGTGCGGCCACCTGGGCGCAGCAGCTTCCCGACCTGGTCGCCTTTGCCGGCGACGACCACCTCGTGGCGCACAACGCCGGGTTCGACCTGGGGGTCATCAAGACGTCCTCCACGGTCGCCGGGCTGGTCGTGCCCGACTTCAACTACGTCTGCAGCCTCCAGGTGGCCCGCCGCACCTACCACCTCGACTCCTACCGGCTCCCGGTGGCCGCGATGGCCGCGGGCTTCGAGGGTTTCGCCCACCACGACGCCCTGGCCGACGCGGAGGCCTGCGCGGCCATCATGATCCACGCCGCCGACCGGCACGGGGCCGGCACTCTCGAGGAGCTGGCGCAGATCACCGGCGTGAAGATCGGCGCCATCGGGCCGGTCGCCACGAAGGAGAAGTCCGCCACGCACGGCCCGATGGCGCTGAACTAGGCATCCTTGGGGCACCGGCTCGGGCGATGTCGGTGGCCACTGGCAGAGTAGAACCATGGATTCCTGGTTCAGTCTTCTTCTCGGCCTTGTCGTCGGCGCCCTGCTCGGCACCCTGCTCACGGTGGTCCTCACGGCGCGTTCCGCCGAGCGCCGCAACGGAGGCTCGTCCGGCACCGATCCCCTCGTCATCGAGGCCCGGCACCAGGTGGCCTTGGCCGAGGCGTATGCCCGAGAGGCCGGCATCCAGTCCATCCTGCGCGAAGAGCTGGCCTCAGTCCAGGCCACCGCCGACGCCCTGCGCGGACAGGTCGTCGACGCGGGGCGGCAATACCGCGAACTGAGCGACCGCCAGCGCAACGACCAGGACGCGCGCACCGAGCAACAGAATCAGGAAAGCAAGGTGCTCCAGGCCCTCGCCCCGGTCAAGGAGAGCCTGCAGGACATGCAGCAGAAGGTCGCCGAGCTCGAGGCCCAGCGCAGCCTGCAACACGGCGAGCTCAGCCAGCAGCTGCGGTCGGCGACCGAGTCGGAGGAGCGCCTACGGAGCACCGCCGAGTCGCTCGCGTCGGCCCTGCGCGCCAACAACACGCGCGGGGTCTGGGGCGAAACCCAGCTGCGCAGCGTGGTCGAGGCCGCCGGCCTGATCGAGCGAGTCGACTTCGACGTGCAGTCGAGCATCACCTCCGACGCCGGCGCCGGCCGCCCCGACATGGTCGTGCACCTGCCCGGCGGCAAGAACATCGCCGTCGACGCGAAGGTGCCGTTCACGGCGTTCCTCGAAGCCAGCCAGATCCCGGTCACCGCCACCGGTGCCCTGGGAGCCCAGCGGGCCGTCTACATGAAAGCGCACGTCAAGGCCGTGCGCGACCACATCACCGCCCTCGGCAGCAAGGCCTACTGGCAGGGCCTGGAGGCCTCCCCGGAGATCGTGATCGCCTTCATCCCGAGCGAGTCCCTGGTCTCCTCGGCGCTGGAGGCCGACCCCTCGATCATGGAATTCGCGTTCTCGAAACGGGTGGCCCTCGCCTCCCCGGTGACCCTGTGGTCGGTGCTCAAGACGGTGGCCTTCACCTGGCAGCAGGACGTGCTCACGCATGACGCAAAAGTCTTGTTCGACCTCAGTCGGGAGCTATACGGCCGTCTGGCCACCACGGCCACGCACATCGAGAAACTGGGCCGGTCGATCGAGCGCACGGTGAAGGACTACAACGGCTTCGTCGGCTCGATGGAACGCCAGGTACTGTCCACCGCACGCAAGCTCAACGCCCTCGACGAGTCCAAGGTGCTGGCGCCGCTGGCGGGCATCGAGGACACCCCGCGCGAACTGGCCGCCTGGGAGTTCGTGTCGGAGCTGGAGGCCGCGGTACTCGAAAGCACCGCACTCGATGCCGCCGCACTCGAGGCCGCCGCACTGACTGACTCTGAGAATCGCCGATAACGCCGAAAATCGCCGTCGGAACGGCGATTTTTGGCCTTGCAGGTAGCTAAAGCCGAGCGCCTAGAGCCACTTCGAGGCGAGGTGCTCGGCGATCACCCGACGCGTGGTGCCGGACTTCGAGCGCAGCACGATGCTCTCGGTGCGGATGATCGGGCCCTGGCGGCGCACGCCGTCGACGAGTCCGCCATCCGTCACGCCCGTGGCGACGAAGAAGGTGTTGTCGCCGCTGACCATGTCGTCCAGCTCGAGCAGCTTGTCGACGTCGAGGCCGGCCGCGACGGCGCCCGCACGCTCGGCGTCGTCCTTCGGTGCCAGTCGTCCCTGCATGTAGCCGCCGATGGCCTTGAGCGCGCAGGCCGTGGTGATGCCTTCCGGGCTGCCACCCGTGCCGACGCACATGTCGATGCGCGTTTCCCAGCGAGCCGCGTTGATGCCGCCGGCGACGTCGCCGTCGCTCATCAGCCGCGTGCCCGCTCCGGCGCTGCGGATGGCGTCGATAAGTTCGGCGTGGCGGGGACGGTCGAGCACGGCGAGGACCATTTCGCCGACCGGCTTGCCCGTCGCCTTCGACAGCTCACGGATGTTGTCGCCGATCGGGGCGTCGAGGCTGACGACTCCGCGCCCGGCGGCGCCCGTGACGATCTTGTCCATGTAGAACACGGATGACGCGTCGAGCATGGTGCCGCGGGAGGAGACCGCGATCACGGAGAGGGCATTCTGGCGTCCGGCGGCGGTGAGGCTGGTGCCGTCGATCGGGTCGACCGCGATGTCGCAGGCGGGTCCGGTTCCGTTGCCGACGCGCTCACCGTTGAAGAGCATCGGGGCTTCGTCTTTCTCACCCTCGCCGATGACGATGAGTCCGTCGAAGTTCACGGTGCCGAGGAAGACGCGCATGGCGTCGACGGCTGCCTTGTCCGCGGCATTCTTGTCGCCGCGGCCGATGAACGGGACCGCACGAATCGCTGCGGCCTCGGTGGCCCGCACCAATTCCATCGCAAGGTTGCGGTCGGGGTGCATGAAATTGGGGGCGACTTCGGGGCTGTTCACAGATGGTCCTTCCCGGACGAAGAGTGCGGCAGTGGCAAGACCCATCTTTGGGCCGGCACCGGTGTCGGTGCTGCCTCGTTCAGCCTAGCGCCCGCTCTTCGTCGCGGGGGTGTTCGCTCGCTGGCACGGCCGGAGACCCACCTCGGTAGGATGAGAAGACCGAAACGGTTCAATCGAGGAGACTCAACAATGCCCATCGCAACTCCAGACCAGTATGCCGAGATGCTCAACAAGGCCAAGACGAAGGGGTTCGCCTACCCGGCGTTCAACGTTTCGTCTTCTCAAAGCATTAATGCCGTCCTTCAGGGCCTGACCGAAGCCGGCTCTGACGGCATCATCCAGGTCACCACCGGTGGCGCAGATTACTTCGCCGGCCACACGGTCAAGAACCGCGCATCCGGTGCGCTCGCGATGGCGCGCTTCGTGCAGTCCGTCGCCGACAATTACCCCATTACCGTTGCACTCCACACGGACCACTGCCCCAAGGGTGCGCTCGAGGACTTCGTCCTCCCGCTCATCTCCGCTTCCGAAGACGAGGTGAAGGCCGGCCGCAACCCGATCTTCCAGTCGCACATGTGGGACGGCTCCGCCATCCCGCTGGCAGAGAACCTGGATATCGCCAAGGACATCCTGAAGCGCACCCAGGCGATCAACGCCATCCTCGAGGTCGAGATCGGCGCCGTCGGCGGCGAAGAAGACGGCGTTGAGGGCGACATCAACGAGAACCTGTACACGACACTCGACGACGCGCTCTCGTTGATCGATTCCCTCGGCATGGGCGAGAACGGCCGCTACATGGCTGCCCTCACCTTCGGCAACGTGCACGGCGTGTACAAGCCCGGCAACGTCAAGCTGCGCCCGGAGCTCCTCAAGGAGATCCAGGACGGCGTCGCCGCCAAGCTGGGTACCGGCCCGAAGCCGCTCGACCTGGTCTTCCACGGTGGGTCAGGCTCGACCGACGCCGAGATCGCCGAGGCCGTCGCGAACGGTGTCGTCAAAATGAACATCGACACCGACACCCAGTACGCGTTCACCCGCGCGGTCGCCGGCTACATGCTGAGCAACTATGACAGCGTGCTCAAGGTTGACGGCGAAGTCGGCAACAAGAAGGTCTACGACCCGCGCGCCTGGGGCAAGGTTGCCGAGACGGGCATGGCCGCTCGCGTCGCCGACGCCACCCGCCAGCTCGGCTCCGCCGGCCACTCGAACAGCTAGCACCGGATGACGATGGCCGAGAATTCTTCGTCGACTCCTTCGGGAACCCCTCCGGAGGATTCCCGGCCCCGTCCCCAGTACGGTGAGCTTGCGCCCGAGGGTTGGAGCTGGACTCCTACCCCGGATGAGCCCACGCTCGCCACACCGCCGGCTCCAGGGCCGTCCGCGGCCCCCGAGCGGGCTGTGCGCCCGGCCGGAACCGCGCCGGCCTGGGACCGGCCGGTGACTCTGAGCCTGCTCGTCCTCGGGCTCCTGTCCACGTTCTTCGCGGTCAGCATGCTCACGATGATCACCGAGTCCATTCAGTTGCTCCATACCCAGCTGGATCTCGCCGCGTATGAGCCGGATCCCTCCGCGGCCGGGCTGGTCACGGCCGGGATCATCGGTGTGTCCCTGATCTGGCTGGCCACAGCGGCAGGCGTGATCCTGTTGCTGGTCCGAGGCAAGCGCGCGTTCTACGTGCCGCTGATCGGTGCGGTCCTGTCCGCGTTCGTGTTCATCGCCTTCACCACCGCGGTTTTGGCCACCGACCCGACGCTGCTCAACGACCCGAACCTGATGGACGTCTACGGCCAGCTGTAGACGACGCCATTCTGCCGGGTCCGGCGTACACGAAGGCCCCCGTCGGTCAGATCCTGGATCTGATCGACGGGGGCCTTCGTGGTGAACGCGGCTGGCCGGTTCCTAGCTGCTGACCCGTCCGCCGAGACCGCGGGCATCCGCGTTGCCGGCCAGGTCCTTGCGCAGTTCCTTCGGCAGCGAGAACAGCAGGTCCTCCTCGGCCGTCTTGATCTCTTCGATGTCGCCGTAGCCGGCCTCGGCCAGATCGGCGAGCACCTCGTGCACGAGTTCGTCGGGCACGGATGCCCCGCTGGTCACGCCCACGGTGACAACCCCGTCGAGCCACTCCTGCTGGATCTCGCTGGCGAAGTCCACGCGGTAGGCAGCCCGGGCACCGTACTCCAGCGCCACCTCGACCAGTCGCACCGAGTTGGACGAGTTCGCCGAGCCGACCACAATGACGAGGTCCGAATCACGGGCCACCTTCTTGATCGCCACCTGGCGATTCTGGGTGGCGTAGCAGATGTCGTCGCTGGGGGGATCCTGCAGATTTGGAAAACGGGCACGCAGGCGACGCACGGTTTCCATGGTCTCGTCCACGCTCAGCGTGGTCTGGGACAGCCAGACCACCTTGTCGGGGTCGCGCACCTCGATGGTGTCGGCGTCGTCAGGGCTCCCGACGAGCGTGGTGTGCTCGGGTGCCTCCCCCGCGGTTCCCTCGACCTCTTCGTGGCCTTCGTGGCCGATCAGCAGGATCTGGAAGTCGTCCCGGGCGAAGCGCACGGCCTCACGGTGCACCTTCGTGACCAGTGGGCAGGTGGCGTCGATTGCCAGCAGGCCGCGGTCCGCCGCCGCGGTGACGACGGCCGGGGACACGCCGTGGGCGCTGAAAACGATGTGGGAGCCGGTGGGCACCTCGTCGACTTCCTCGACGAAGATCGCCCCCTTCTTCTCCAGCTCGGAGACCACGTGGATGTTGTGCACGATCTGCTTGCGCACATACACGGGGGAGCCGTACAGTTCGAGGGCCTTCTCGACGGCGATGACGGCACGGTCCACGCCGGCGCAGTAGCCTCGCGGGGCGGCCAGCAGCACCCGTTTGCGTCCGAGCACCGGGGTATCCTTGAGCCTGTTGCGTGCGCGGGGAATCCGTGGCATGCCAAGGCCGATCACAGGCGAATCCGTACTGATAGTCACCTCCTCATCTTATGGGGGCCGACTGTGCAGTCCGTGGGAGGAACGATTGATGACGGACGCACCACCCACCCTCGAGACCCCCTGGCCGGTCGGGCTGCTGGCCAACAAGATCCGCGGCTACATCGAGCGCCTCGGCACGGCCTGGGTCGAGGGCGAGATCACCCAGTGGGGCGCCAGCGGCGGCAACGTTTACGGCAAGCTCAAGGACCTCACCGAAGACGCCACGGTCAGCTTCACGATCTGGTCGTCGGTGCGCGCGAAGCTGACCAGCGACTTCAAGCAGGGCGACCGGGTCATCGCCCTCGTCAAACCCAACTACTGGGTCAAGGGCGGCACTCTCACCATGCAGATGCTCGAGATGCGCCACGTGGGCCTCGGCGACACGCTGGAACGGCTCGAACGGCTGCGCAATCGGCTGGCCGGCGAGGGTCTGTTCGACGCGTCCCGCAAGAAGCCGCTGCCCTTCCTCCCCCATTGCATCGGCCTGGTCACCGGCAAAGACTCCGACGCTGAGAAAGACGTCATCCGCAACGCCCAGCTGCGCTGGCCGGCCGTCACTTTCGACCTGGCCTACGCCGCCGTGCAGGGTGACCGCATGGTGTCCGAGGTGACCGCGGCCATCCAGCGGCTGGACGCCGACCCGGAGGTCGACGTGATCATCGTCGCCCGCGGCGGCGGCGACTTCCAGAACCTGCTCGGCTTCAGCGACGAGACGCTGATCCGGGCTGCGGCGGCCTGCACGACCCCGCTGGTCAGCGCGATCGGCCACGAGGCCGACCGGCCGCTGCTCGACGACGTGGCCGACCTGCGCGCGTCGACGCCGACGGATGCCGCCAAACGCGTCGTGCCGGACGTCTCCGACGAACTCAACCGGGTACAGCAGGCCCGGGCCCGCCTCAGCAACCGGCTGACCGGTATCCTCGCGCACGAGGTCGACCGGATCGGCCAGCTTCGCTCACGCCCGGTGCTGAGCACCCCCGAGTGGATCATCGATTCCCGATCCGAGGACCTCACCCGCTACGTCGCCCGCGGCGCCGAACTTGTCGACCGGGCGGTCGAGCGGGCCGGAGCGGTGATCGTCGACCTGCGTTCCCAGTTGCGCGCCCTCTCCCCCCAGGGCACTCTCGACCGCGGCTACTCGATCGTGCAGTTGCAGGGCGGCCAGGTGGTGCGCTCGCCCGGGCAGGCACCGTCGCAGACGAAACTCCTGATCACGCTCGCCGAGGGCGCTCTGGCGGCCACCGCGGACGCGGCAACCTCCGACCCGACACCGTCGAATGAGAAATTAGAATGGACACCATGACCTCGGCACCAGACGAAATCAACGCACTGAGCTACGAACAGGCCCGGGATGAGCTCGTGCGCGTGGTGAACGCCCTCGAGCAGGGAGCCTCGTCGCTGGAGGAATCGCTCGCGCTGTGGGAACGAGGTGAGGCTCTCGCCCGCCGCTGCGAAGAGTGGCTGATCGGCGCGAAAGCCAGACTGGATGCCGCCAGGGCAGGCCAGGTCGACTCCGCCGCGACAGCCGGATGAGCCCCGCCAAGCGCGCGCCCCGAATCGTCGCAGAGCTGGGTCGCCCGGAGACGCCGGATGAAACCCGCACCCGGCTGGCCGAGAACTCCCGCAAGTACCGCTCCCACAAGACCGTGAACAATCTGGTCCTGTCCCTGCTGGCCACACTGGGCACGGTCCTGGTGCTCGTGCTGCTGGTGCCGCGCAGCGACGCCCCGCAGAACCGCGACGTCGATTTCGCCGCCGTCGCCGCGCAGGTGCAACCCGGCCTCACCGATCCCCTGCTGGTTCCGGAGTTGCCGAGTGGGTGGACGGCCAACGCCGCGCAGTGGCGCCTGGGCGGAAGCGACAAGATCCCGTCCTGGTACATCGGCCTGATCACGGCCAAGACCGAGTTCATCGGCCTCACCCAAGCGCTCGGCGCCAACCCGAGCTGGCTCGCCGACGAGCTGCAGGATGCTCCGGTCGCCGGCACCGTCATGATCGCCGGAGTCACCTGGGACGTCTACCGCAACACCGCACCGGAAGATGACCGCGGCAATTTCGAATCCGCTCTGGTGACCACGGCCGGCGACAGTACCTACCTCCTCGTCGGCACCGCCGATGACGAGGAACTTGCCGTCCTGGCCGCAGTGCTGGCCGAACAGATCAGTTCCAACAGCACCGAGAGACAGTAATGGGCGAGGCAGCAACACCGGCAGACGTCTGGACCGACCTGCAGCGTGGAAACGACCGCTTCGTGAGCGGCGAGCCGCGGCATCCGCGCCAGGATGTGGACCGCCGAGCCGAACTCGCCTTCGTACAGACCCCCGACGCGGCCCTGTTCGGCTGCAGCGACTCGCGGCTGGCCGCCGAGATCATCTTCGACAAGGGCCTCGGCGACCTCTTCGTCGTGCGCAATGCCGGTCAGGTCATCTCCGATTCGGTGCTCGGCTCGCTCGAATACGCGGTCGCCGTGCTGCGTGTGCCGCTCATCCTGGTGCTCGGCCACGACGGCTGCGGGGCCGTGCGCGCCGCCATCGATTCCCAGGCCGCCGACGCGCAACCTCTGCCCGCGCACATCAGCCGGATCATCGAGAAGATCGTGCCGGCCGTCCGCCGGGTGGCGGGGTCCAAGGATGCGACGTCGATCGATCCCGAGCTGGTCGACGCCCTCGCCGTCGGCCGCGAACACCTTCGCGACACGGTGTCCGAACTGCTCGAGCGCTCTGAGATGATCAGGGCGGCCGTGGCAGAAGGTACATTGGCTATCGTCGGGGCGAACTACCGGCTGCTCGAAGGCCGTGCCGTGCCCGACATCGTTGTCGGCGTGGTTTAGCCGAGCAGCCCGCCCGCGACGAGCCGCCCAGGCCGTCGCCGCGCGTTCCCGTACCGAAGAGATTCCCAACCGAAAGGTAATACACACCGTGGTGGACAAGACCGCTGAAGCCGAGTACCGGATCGAACACGACACGATGGGCGAGGTCCGGGTTCCGGTCGCCGCCCTCTACGGGGCGCAGACGCAGCGGGCCGTCGAGAATTTCCCGATCTCCGGCTCGGTACTGGAGCCCGCCCAGATCGCCGCCCTGGCACGTATCAAAAAGTCCGCCGCCCTGGCGAACGCGAAACTAGGGGTACTAGACGTCGACATCGCCAACGCGATCGCCGCCGCCGCCGACGAGGTCTCCACCGGTCGCTACGACTCCGAGTTCCCGATCGACGTCTACCAGACCGGCAGCGGCACCTCCTCGAACATGAACATGAACGAGGTCCTCGCGACCCTGGCGACCCGCAGCCTCGGGCGCCCGGTGCACCCGAACGACCACGTGAACGCGTCTCAGTCCTCCAACGACGTGTTCCCGACATCCGTGCACCTCGCCGTGACGAGCGCACTCATCGACGAGCTCGTCCCCGCACTCGACCACCTGGCTGTGGCCTTAGAGGCCAAGGCCGAGCTGTGGGCCGGCGCGGTCAAGGCCGGCCGCACCCACCTGATGGATGCCACCCCGGTCACCCTCGGCCAGGAGTTCGGCGGATACGCGCGGCAGATGCGCCTCGGCATCGAGCGCGTGCGCACCGCGCTTCCCCGCGTCGCGGAGGTCCCCCTCGGCGGCACTGCGGTCGGAACCGGCATCAACACGCCCGCCGGGTTCCCGCAGCTCGTGATCGAGCTGCTCGTCGAGGAGACCGAACTGCCGGTCACCGAGGCACGCGACCACTTCGAGGCGCAGGCCAACCGGGACGGCCTGGTGGACGCATCCGGCGCCCTTCGCACCATCGCGGTGAGCCTCACCAAGATCTGCAACGACCTGCGCTGGATGGGCTCGGGCCCCAACACGGGCTTCGGCGAGCTGAACATCCCCGACCTGCAGCCGGGCTCCTCGATCATGCCGGGCAAGGTGAATCCGGTGATCCCCGAGGCCGTGCTGATGGTCTGCTCCCGCGTGATCGGCAACGACGCCACCATCGCCTGGTCGGGCGCGTCGGGCTCGTTCGAGCTCAACGTCGCGATCCCGGTGATGGGCACCGCCCTGCTCGAGTCGATCCGCCTGCTCTCGAACGCGGCCCGCGTGCTCGCCGACAAGACCGTCGACGGTCTCACGGCGAATGTCGAGCGCGCGCGCGCGCTGGCCGAGTCCTCCCCCGCCATCGTCACTCCTCTAAACCGGGTCATCGGCTACGAGGCCGCGGCCAAGGTGGCCAAGTACTCGGTGGCCGAAGGGGTGACCGTGCGCGACTCCGTCATCGCGCTCGGTTTCGTTGAGCGCGGCGAGGTCACCCTCGAACTGCTCGACACCGCCCTCGACGTGCTGAGTATGACCCGCCCGCCTCAGGAGAAGTAGCCCCGCGCTTTCTCACTCGCGCAGCTCCTTGTCCGTTCAGCGCTCACCAATTCGACGGAGATTTTGCTTCCAGTTGCCTGTTTTCGTGCCGAAAGCAGCTTCTGGGGCAAAATCTCCGTCGAATTCGTCAGGGCGCTAGCGCACCTCGTTGCCCTCGAGCATCTCGGTCACGAGGGCGGCGATCGCGCTCCGCTCCGAGCGGGTGAGCGTCATGTGGGCGAAGAGCGGATGTCCCTTGAGCGTCTCGATCACCGACGCCACCCCGTCGAAGCGGCCGACCCGCAGATTGTCCCGCTGCGCCACATCGTGGGTGAGGACCACCCGCGAGTTCTGCCCGATCCGGCTGAGCACCGTGAGTAGCACGTTGCGTTCGAGCGACTGAGCCTCATCGACGATCACGAAAGCGTCGTGCAGGGACCGGCCGCGGATGTGCGTCAGCGGCAGGACTTCGAGGATGCCGCGCTCGATGACCTCCTCCAGCACGTTCTCGGAGACGATGGCCCCGAGTGTGTCGAAGACCGCCTGGGCCCACGGGCTCATCTTCTCGGCGGCGTCGCCGGGCAGGTACCCCAGCTCCTGGCCACCGACCGCGTAGAGCGGCCGGAAGACCATGATCTTGCGGTGCTGCTGGCGTTCCAGCACGGCCTCGAGCCCGGCGCAGAGGGCGAGCGCCGACTTCCCCGTGCCGGCCCGACCTCCCAGTGACAGGATACCGATCTCCGGGTCGAGCAGCAGGTCGATGGCGAGCCGCTGTTCCGCCGAGCGTCCCTTCAGCCCGAAGACGTCCCGGTCGCCGCGCACGAGCTTCATCGCGCCGTTGCCGGTCACCCGGCCGAGCGCCGAACCGCGGTCGGAGTGGATGACCAGGCCCGTGTTCACGGGCATGTCCTGCACGAGACGGGTGTGCACGACCTCCTTGTCGTAGAGCTCGTCGATCAGGTTCGAGCCCAGGGTGATCTCGTCGATGCCGGTCCAGCCGGAGTCCACGGCAAGTTCGTGACGGTACTCCTCTGCGGTGAGGCCGAGCGAGGCCGCCTTGACCCGCAGGGGCAGGTCTTTGGAGACGACGGTCACATTCAAGCCGTCGTGGGCGAGATTCAGGGCCACGGCCAGGATGCGGGAGTCGTTGTCACCGAGTTGCAGTCCGGACGGAAGCACCGACATGTTCGAGTGGTTGAGCTCCACGCGGAGGCTACCGCCGTCACCGACCGGGATCGGGAAGTCCAACCGTTCGTGCTTCACCCGCAGTTCGTCAAGCAACCGCAGTGACTGGCGGGCGAAGTAGCCGATCTCCGGGTCGTTGCGCTTGGCCTCGAGCTCCGCAATCACCACGACGGGGAGCACGACGGCGTGCTCCGCGAAACGGAAGATCGCTTTGGGATCGGAGAGCAGAACCGAGGTGTCAAGAACGTACGTGCATTCGGTCTGCCCCGTCGCCGACGCGCTCTGGTTAGAACCCTTGTTATCGATCTGATTAGCGGTCACAACCACTCCCACCCCGTGCCCCGTGAGGCACAGATTGTGTTGGCGAGCGGCCACAGGGTTCTCGAGCCGTACTTATGTGGCCGTCTCGATCAGGCGCCATACCTGATAAGCATGACGCTACTTACCCGCACACTCCAGGGGAAGAGCGACACGCCCATTCGAAACAATGTTCACCGAGCCGTCGTCAGTAGGTCACGGCGGTCGCATACGAGGTGAACGCCCCGCGCAGCATGTCGACCGTGTCCGGGCTGAGCGTCGCATGGGTGCTCAGCCGCACGGTGCCGTTGCGGGTCGTCGCCGTCACCCCGTGGTTGTGCAGCGCGATGCTCAGCAGCGTGAGCTGGCTCGCCGGTGGCTCGAGCACCAGGATGCCGGCCCGCTCCCGGTCGTCTCGGGAGGAAACCACGGGCACAGCGAACTCGTCCGCCAGATCGATCAGAAGCGACACGTTCACGGCGATCGCATCTTCAATGGCACGGATACCGACCTCGGCCACCTCCTCGAGGGCGGCCGCGAACCGGGCCTGGGCGATGGCGTCGCCGTTGCTCACCCGGAACGCGTTTGCGCTGCGGCTCGGCGGCAACACTTCGTCCCACGGCTCGGGGACGTCGGTGCCGGCGAAACCGGAGAACACGGGGACCAGGCGTTCCACCGCACGGTCGCTGAGAGCCAGGAACCCGGTGCCCCAGCCGGCCCTGGACCATTTCTGCCCGCCCGACGCGACGACGTCTGCCACCTCGTAGGGGACATCCACTGCGCCGAAACCCTGGATGGCGTCGACGATGAGCAAACGGTCGCCGATGACCTGACGGATGCCCTCGAGGTCCACGCGATGGCCGGTGCGGGAATCGACGAGGCAGACCGCCACTGCGGCAGTGGCCGGGGTGAGCTGCTCCCGGATCTGCCCAGGGGTGACGCGGCCGTGGTCGGTCTCCAGCCAGAGCGGGGTGACCACCCGCAGCGCCTCCGCGGCGCGCACGGCCGCGAACGGGACCGTGGGAAAGTCACCCGACGACAGCAGCACCGCCCCCGTCAGGCCGAACATGGCCTGCATCACGCCGGTGGTGGTGTTGGGCTCGGAAACGACCTGGTCGGCGCGGAATCCGGTCGCCCGGGCCACGGCGGTGCGCAGCCGCTCGTCCTGGGCTTGGAAGTGGTTTAGGCTGCCGAACCGGGCCCGCGAGAGCGCCTCAGTCTGGCCGAGGGTTTCGGCGACCACACCCGCCGACAGCGGGCCGATCCGGGCATAGTCGAGGTATCCGGGTTCCGCGATGAACCCGTCAAGGAACCGTTCGAGAGCCGTCATGAGGTGCCCCTACCCTCCGAAGCGGCGCTGGCGTCGGGCAAAATCGCGCAGGGCGCGCAGAAAGTCGACCTGGCGGAGGTCAGGCCCGAGCGCCTCCACGAAGTAAAACTCGCTGTGTGCGCTCTGCCAGAGCATGAAATCGCTGATGCGCTGCTCCCCCGACGTGCGGATGACCAGGTCCGGATCGGGCTGGCCGCCCGTGTACAGGTGCGCGCCGATCAGATCCGGGGTCAGCGTCTCCGCAAGGTCCTCGAGCACGCCGCCGCTGGCAAGGTGCGCTCCCACGATGCTGCGCATGGCGTCGGTGATCTCGGTGCGCCCGCCGTAGCCGACGGCAAGGTTGACGTGCAGCCCCTTCTTGCGGGCCGTGCGCGCTTCCGCGGCGTTCAGTGCGGCCACCAGCGGCTCGGGCAGTCCGGTCTTCGAGCCGACCTGCTGCACCCGCCAGTCGCGGTACCGGGACAACTCCTCCGCGAGCTTGGCGATGATCTTCGTCAGCTCCGCGAGTTCTTCGCTGGGCCGGTTGGTGAGGTTGTCGGACGACAACAGGTAGAGCGTGACGACGGAGATGCCGAGGTCGTCACACCACTTGAGGAACTCCCGCATCTTGGCGGCACCGGCCCGATGCCCGTGGGCGGCGGAGTCGAACCCGAGCTGTTTGGCCCAGCGCCGGTTGCCGTCGATGATCATGGCGACGTGGTTTGGAAGCACATCCGGCGTCAGCCCGCGACGAAGCCGACGCTGATAAACCCCGTAGAGAATGCCGCGCGCCCAAGGAACTTCCCGTTTCTGCACACAGTTACGCTAGCCCACTCGGGAGCGTCGCGTACCGCGCGCGGCATGCACACTGTCCTATTCTTGCAGCATGGCCTCAGCGGATGACATCCCCAACCTGCCGTTGTTCGAGGACGACCTGCCCCCGCAGGTGGACGTCAAGCCCACCTGGCGAGGATGGATCCACGCCGGCACGTTCCCGGTCACGATTGTGGCCGGGATCGTGCTGCTCCTGTCGGCCGAGGGCAGCGCGGCCCGGTGGAGTTCGCTCGTGTTCGTGCTCAGCTCGATGCTGCTGTTCGGCAATTCGGCGCTGTACCACCGGTTCGACTGGAGTCCGCGCACGAAGGTCATCCTCAAACGGATCGACCACGCCAACATCTTCCTGCTGATCGCGGGCTCTTACACGCCCATCGCCGTGCTGGCCCTACCGCCCGCCAAGTCCACGCTGCTTCTGTCGCTGGTCTGGGGCGGCGCCCTCCTCGGAATCGCGTTCCGGGTGTTCTGGATCCACGCCCCACGCTGGCTCTACGTTCCGTTGTACCTGGCACTCGGCTGGGGAGCGCTGATGTTCATCGTGGACTTCTTCCAGGCCAACGCAGCGATGATGACACTGATCATGGTCGGCGGGCTCTGCTACTCGGTCGGCGCCGTCATCTACGGCATGAAGCGGCCGAACCCGCTGCCGGGCGTATTCGGCTTCCACGAGATCTTCCATACCCTGACCGTGGTGGCCTTCCTCTGCCACTGGGCGGCGATCATGATCATCGCGACGAACCCGATCCACCCGTAGTTCGCTAGTCCTTGTCGGCGATTCCGGCCTCTGCGGCCTTCTGTGCGGCCATCTCCGCCTGCAGACGTTCCTGAATCTCGGCGCGGTAGGTGTTGCGGCGCACTCGGCGGGCCATGTCCATCGCCAGCAGCACCGCTCCCACGGCGACCAGAGCAATCGCCACAAAGCCTTCCGGGCCCGGCGTCACCGTGTTCGGGTCGAACTCCGGCGGTGGGGTGGCGGCCAAAACGATGCTCACGAGGGGAGCCAGGATCAGGCCGCTCACGAGTCGTCCCGGATTCCGGTGAAGAGGTCGGATTCAGGTATCACGGTGTCCACTTTCGATTCGACGAGCTGGAAGTCTTCATAGGGCCACGCCTCGCGGATGAGGTCGTTCGGCCAGAAGAAGAAACTGCTGGTGGGGGCAACCTGACTCGCGTGGGCTCGAAGCGCCGCGTCCCTCACCTCGAGGAAGTCACCGACGGGCACATGGGTCGTGGCCAGCTTCGGGTAGTCTTTCATCCATTCCCTGGCTGCTCCGAGCGGCTCCAGCAGGGGCGAGTCCGGCTCCGTGACGCTCAGTTCCAGGAACATGGCGTCGACGCGTTCGAGGTTGAAAATCCGATCGTAATAGAGCTTCTCGACCTGCCAGGGCTCACCGGCATCCGGGTACCGGGTCGGTTCGGCGGCGGCACGGTAGGCCTCCATCGACACGTCGTGGCAGCGGATGTGGTCGGGATGCGGGTAGCCGCCCTTCTCGTCGTAGGTCACCAGGACCTGCGGTCGAAATTCGCGGATCAGCCGGACGACCGGTTCGGCGGAGATCGCCACCGGGATGTCCGCGAACGAGTTCGGGGGCACCGAACCGTCTTCGTTCATGCCGGAGTCCTCGTAGCCGAGCCAGCGGTGCTGCACGCCGAGGGCCCGCTGGGCCTCTGCCATTTCCAGACGGCGCAGTCCCGGCAGGTCGCGCTCGGCCAGCGGATGGCCGAGCAGAGCCTCATTCAGGATGCTCCCCCGCTCGCCGCCCGTGCAGCTCAGGATCATCACTTCGGCGCCGAGACGCCGGTAGTGGGCATAGGTCGCGGCGCCCTTGCTCGACTCGTCGTCGGGATGGGCGTGCACCGCCAAGAGTCGCAGCGTCATGAAACTCCTCAGAAATGCCAGATAACCTTAGTACCAAGACTAATCGTTGATCCGTGAGTGTGGAGTCAGAGTGGCCCTGAGCAGCAACCTCGACACCCGGTACGGGCGCGCCCCGAACCGGGGCACGAGAGACCGCCGCGTTCTGTTCGTCTCAGCCGGCTCCCTCGCGGCAATCCTCCTGGGCTTCGTGGTCTGGGTGGGACTGGGGGCGTCGCAGCCTCTGATCGAGACCCGGGACATCCGTCACAGCATCATCGACGAGAACACTGTGAGCGTCACGTTCGAGGCGTCCATCCCGGTCGGCCGCACCGCCAGCTGCGCGGTTCAGGCGCTCAACGAGAGTTTCACGGTGGTTGGCTGGAAAGTCGTCGACCTGCCCAAGAGCATCGTGTATTCGCGGTCGACGACGACGGATGTGCGCACCACCGAGCAGAGCAACACCGGATTGATTTACCGCTGCTGGCTGACCTAGACTGATGACTTCGCCCTGACGTGATCGTCGGGGCGTCCGTTGTATATCTGCGGGTTCACCCGCACGGGCATCGAACGAGCACGAACAAGCATGAGGAGATTCCACCCATGACTACCGAAACCACGGTCACCTGGCTGACGCAGGAGGCCCACGACCGCCTCGCCGCGGAGCTGGACACGCTCAGCACCGTCGGGCGCGTCGAGATCGCGAAGAAGATCGAATCGGCTCGCGAGGAGGGCGACCTCAAGGAGAACTCGGGCTACCACGCGGCCAAGGATGAGCAGGGGAAGATGGAGGCCCGCATCCGCACCCTCGTTCTGCTGCTGCGCAACGCCGAGGTCGGCCATGCGCCGAAAAGCCGGGGCGTCGTCGAGCCGGGAACCGTGATCACGGCCACGATCGCCGGCGATGAGACCCGCTTCCTGATCGGCAGCCGCGAGATCGCCGGGGACAGCGACCTCGACGTCTTCAGCGAGCAGAGCCCGCTCGGCACCGCGATCATCGGCCTCGCCGTCGGAGCGACAACGTCGTACGTGACGCCCACCGGCAAGGAAATCGCCGTCGAGATCTTCCTCGTGGAGACCTGGACCGGCAACTAGCCGCACCGGGCCCCCGCTCGCGCCGCGCCCCGCCTGGCTCCCGTCGTCGAACCAATTCGACGGAGATTTTGCGGAAAATGCGAGTTCTCGGGGCTTCTGGAGCCGAGCCGGGCAAAATCTCCGTCGAATTCGTTAGAGGCACGGCACCGTCACGAGCGTCAAACCCGCGACGCACGATTCGTCGAAGCTCCCCCGCTAGTCGATCTGCGGGTCGTATCCGGCCGCACGCAACACATCCACGACGAGCTGGCGGTGGTCGGGCCCGCGAGTCTCGACGCTGACGTTGAGTTCGACCTCGCTGATCTGAAGCCCCACACCGTGCCGCGTGTGGAGAACCTCGATCACGTTGGCGTGCGCCTCGGCGAGCAGCTCCGAGATGCGGGCCAGCTGCCCGGGACGGTCGGGCAGCATGATGCGCAACGTGAGATAGCGGCCGGATGCCGAGAGACCATGGCTGATCACGCGCTGCATCAGCAGCGGGTCGATGTTTCCCCCGCTGAGGATTGCGACCGTCGGGCCGGTCGCGGTGACCTTGCCCGCGAGGATCGCCGCCACGGCGACCGCGCCGGCCGGCTCGACCACGAGCTTGGCGCGCTCGAGCAGCACCAGGAGGGCACGAGCCGTGTCGTCCTCGGTGACGGTGACGACCTCATCGACGGCATCACGCACGATCTCAAAATTGAGCAGGCCCGGTTTGGCCACCGCTATGCCGTCGGCGATGGTCGGCATGATCTGGATCTCCAGCACCCGGCCGGCCTCGAGGGACGGAGGGTAAGCGGCCGCGTTGGCGGCCTGCACCCCGATCACCCGGATCTGGCGGCCGTCCCGGCGCGCGCGCTGCTTGAGCACGCTGGCGACACCGGAGATGAGGCCGCCACCGCCGATCGGAACGATCACGGTGGCGAGGTCGGGAACCTGGTCGAGGATCTCCAGACCCACGGTGCCCTGGCCGGTGACGACATCCGCGTGGTCGAACGGCGGGATCAGGATGGCGCCGGTCTCGGCGGCCCACTCCGCGGCCGCGAGCAGCGGCTCGGCCACCGTATTGCCACGCAGGATGACGTGCGCGCCGTAGTCGCGGGTTGCCTGCAGCTTGGGCAGGGCGACGCCGACGGGCATGAAGATCGTGGCCTGGATGCCGAGCTCCCGCGCCGCGAAGGCGACGCCCTGGGCGTGGTTGCCGGCCGAGGCGGCCACGACGCCGCGGGTCTTCTCTTCGTCGGTGAGCTTGGACATCCGGTTGTACGCGCCGCGGATCTTGTAGGACCCGGTGCGCTGCAGGTTCTCGCACTTGAGGAGGACCGGCGCGCCGAGGAGCTCCGAGAGGTAGCGGGACGTTTCCATCGGGGTGACGGCGGCGACCCGACCAACGACATCCCGGGCGGACTCGAAATCGGCCAGGGTCGGTCCGACGAGCGAGACATTAGTCATGGGAGGCACTTTTCTCGAGGCGGTATGCCGGTCGGCGGAAACCGGGGCGTTGCGGGACGGTCTGCCACAACGAGGAGGCGAAGACGGGTGCCGAGGCGGTCTGCTCGGATCGCCACGCCCCGCTGTTGATGTAGCTGATCATGACGTTGAGCACGGCAGCGATCGGCACGGCGAAGAGGGCGCCGGCGATGCCCGCGAGCAGGGCGCCGGCCGCCACCACGAGAACGACACCCAGTGGATGCACCTTGACCGCCGTACCCATGATCAGGGGCTGTAGCACGTGACCCTCGATCTGCTGCACCAGCAGCACAACGCCGAGCATCAGCAAAGCCACCACCCAGTCGTTGAAGATCAGGGCGATCACGACCGCCACCGCGCCCGTGGCCACGGCGCCGACGATGGGGATGAACGAGCCGAGGAAAACGAGCACGCCGATCGGGATGGCGAGCGGAACCCCCAGCAGTGCGGCCCCGACCCCGATGCCGATCGCGTCGATGGACGCCACCAGGATCTGCACCCTGGCAAAGTTCCCCAGCGTGGTCCAGCCGGCCACCCCCGCGCCGTCGATGGCCGCGCGCGCGCCCTGGGGGAACAGGCGCACGATCCAGGACCAGATGCCCTTGCCATCGATCAGGATGAACAGCAGGCTGAACAGCGCCAGGAGGAAACCCGTCACCAGGTGGCCGAGCGAGGACCCCACGGAGAGCGCCCCGGAGACGAAAACCTGGCTGTCCGCCTGAATGGCGTCCCAGGCCTGGCCGAGGAACGCGTTGAGCTCCGGTTCGGTCAGCTGCAGCGGCGACGCCAGGAGAACGGCCTTGAGGCTCTCGTAGGAGGCGGCGAGCCTGTCGTTCAGGCCGACCGTGCCGATGGCGATCTGCTTCACGGCCAGCGTGATCAGTCCGCCGAGGATCGCGAAGGTATTGATCAGAGCGACCACGACCGCGAGAGCCTTGGGAAATCGGTGTCGCACCAGGAATCCGACGAAGGGCACGAGCAGTGCCGACACCAGCACGGCCACAAGCAGCGGGATGACGATCAACCGGAGCTGGATGACGATGAAGATGAAGACAGCAAGTGCGCCGGCGAGCGCGAGCAGGCGCCAGGACCAGGCGGCGGCGAGTCGGATGCCGGCCGGCAGGTTCTCGTCGATTCCGTAGCCGTGCGAGGGCGGGAGCTCGACCAGGATCGGGGGTACGGTGCGGCGGCGTCCGAACACGCCGAAGAAGCCGCTGCGGGCGGGTTTTCCGTCGGTTTCCATCACGGCATCAGTCTAGGCAATCACACGTGCCGTCTCCGGTATGGGCCAAAGGTGCTCGCTGCCACAGGCCCCGGACCGGTCACTACGCCGGAGAGGGGAGCGGGTCGACCGAGACGGGCGCGCCCGTGAACCGCACCAGGACCCGGTCCCCGGCCGACGGATGCAGCCGCGCGCCGTGCTGCACGACGAGCGACGCGCCGTCGTCCAGGCGCACTCTCGTGCGCCGGAGCGAGCCGTGGAAACTCGACGAGAGCACGACCCCCGGTGCCCCCGCAGCGCCGAATTCGAGGTCTTCCGGCCGCACGGAGACGGACACAGCGCCATCCGCCTGCGAGGGGTCGAGTAGCGGCAGAGAGGCACCGTGAACCCGCGCGAACCCGTGGCGCACCACGCCGACCAGTCGATTGCTGAGCCCCACGAAGTCCGCGATGAACGACGAGGCCGGCCGGGTATAGAGCTCTTCCGGTGCTCCGACCTGCTCGATGGAACCCGCCCGCATCACGGCGACGCGGTCGGCCACGGCGAGCGCCTCGTCCTGGTCGTGCGTGACAAACAGGGTCGTGATGCCCAGTTCGGTCTGGATGCGCCGGATCTCCTCGCGCAGCACCACCCGAACCTGGGCGTCGAGGGCCGACAACGGCTCGTCGAGCAGGAGAACCCGGGGCTCGGTGACGAGGGCGCGCGCCAGCGCCACCCGTTGCTGCTGACCGCCGGAGAGCTGGTGCGCGAAGCGGTCGTAGTGGGCGTCGAGCCCGACCAGGGCGAGGGCCGCGGCCGCTCGGGCGCGCCGTTCCTCGCCGCGGACCTTCCGCATGCGCAGGCCGAACTCGACGTTCTCGCCCGCGCTGAGGTGCGGGAACAGCGAGTAGGACTGGAACACCATGCCCAGGTCGCGCCGGCTCGTCGGCAGTGTCGACACGTCGGCTCCGTCGATCAGGATGCTTCCGGCATCCGTGGATTCGAGCCCGGCCAATACCCGCAGCGCGGTGGTCTTGCCACTGCCGCTCGGGCCGAGCAGGGCGACGAACTCGCCCGCGTGCAGGGTGAGATCGAAGCCGGCCAGGGCACGGTGGCCGGTGAAGTCCTTCACCACGCCCGCGAAGCGCACCGAGGCTCCCGCCGGAGCGGTCGCCGCCGAACGGTCCCGGTTCTGATTCTGGGTCCGAAGCTGGTGCTGGTTCATAGCTGACCTCCGGTGGTGGGCCGTCGCCGGCTGCCGGCGCGAACCGTGCCGAGACGCCCGATGACGAGCAAGAGCAGGAATGCGAAGGTGAGTGCGAGCAGAGACAGGATGACGGCCGTATAGGGGTCGGCCTTGCTCACGACAACGAGCGCGGTCTGCAGGGTGATGCGGTTGAGCAGGGAGGCGATCGTGAATTCGCCGAGCACGACTGCGACCGAGATGAACGCGCCGGCGAGGATGCCGCGGCGCAGGTTCGGGATCAGTACCCGCACGAGCACGCTCACCCAGCCCGCGCCGAGCGTGCGGGCCGCCTCACTGAGCGTGCACACGTCGACGCCGTCGAGGTTCGTCTGGATGGCCCGGTAGGCGAACGGGAGCACCGTGATGCCGTAGGCGAACGCGAGGGTCCACACGCCGCTGCCAAGCAGGCGGGCGAGCACCGAGTACACCGGGGCCAGGCCGACCACGAGGACGATGGCCGGGATGCTGATGGGCAGGATGCAGACGAACTCCATCACGCGGCGCAGGCGGGGAAACCGCAGGTGCACCAGCAGCAGGGTCGGCACCAGCAGCAGGAGAACGATCGAGACGGTGCCCACGGCCAGCCCGACCGAGTTCCCGAGCGCGACGAGAACCGAACGGTACGGGCCGGCGAAGCCACCCTGGAACAGGGCCGTCCAGCGGGAGAGGTCGTGGCCGCCGGCGAGGCCGCGGCGCAGGGTGAACTCCACCATGGCGACGATGGGGATGGCGAAGAGGAGGCCGATGCTGCCGAGGATGAGGCCGCGCGCCAGCCGGGTGGGGGTGTGCGCCACCGCCTTCATCGCTGCCACCGGGCCGCCCGTGTCTGCAACGCCGAGTAGCCGGACATGACGACGAACATCACCAGGATCATGCCGAGCGCCAACGCCCCGGCGAGATTCTCCCGGCCAAGCAGGGTTTCACTGGTCAGGGCCGAGCGGATCTGCAGCGGAACGATCTGCGATCCCTGGCTGGTGAGCGCGGCGGCGGTCGCATAGGAGGAGAACGCGTTGGCGAAGAGCAGCAGCAGGCTGCCGAGAAACGAGGGCGCCAGCACCGGGAACGCGATCCGGAACCAGTAGGTGGCCCGGTTGCCGCCGAGGGTTGCGTTGGCCTCGGCCCAGTGCGGGTTGAGCGCCTGCAGCGCGGGCAGGAAGGTGATGATCATCAGGGGAACTTGAAAGTAGATGTAGGGCAGCACGAGGCCGGGGAGTTCGTAGAGCCATACCCCGTCGGCGAAGATGTCGACGCCGAAGGTGTCGCGCAGGATCACGGTGACCAGACCCTGGATGCCAATGGTCGCCACGAACGCGAAGGCCAGCATGACACCGCCGAACTGGGCGAGCACGCCGCTGAGGGAGTCCACGACGGCGCGGAGGGGGCCGTTCTCGCGCGCGCCGAGCAAGCCGTAGCAGGCAAGGGCACCGACGATCGCACCCACAACGGCGGTGAGTGCCGACAGTCCGAATGACGCGGCGAAGGCGTCTCTCACGACCGGGTTGCCCAGCGCGGCCACAGTGTCGAGCGTGAACACCCCGGACTCGTCGACGAAGCCGCTTCCGACTGCGATCAGGGTAGGCACGAGCAGGAAGAGCACCACATATGCCGCGAACGGCAACAGCCCGAAGGCTGCCGCCGTGCCGCGCCGACTACCGGACAGCTGCGGCCCACTTCGCGCCGAGGAGCGCGGCTCCCGCGGCGCTCTCCGCCTCGGAGGGGACGACCGTCTCGGCCGGGGCCGCCGGGAGTGCGGCGAAGAGCGCGGCGTCGATGGTGCCGGCCGCCGCCATCGCCTCGGCGCGCACGGGGCGGGCGCCGCCGGCGAGCCAGAGGTTCTGGCCCTCGTCGCTGTAGAGGAATTCCTGCCAGAGCCTGGCTGCGGCCGGGTTCGGGGCATCCTTGTTCACGGCCTGGTTGTAATAGCCGGCGTAACCGGTTCCCGGAAAGACGACGACCTCCCAGTTGCGCTCGCCGGCCAGACTCGTGCCGTAGCCCACGTTGAGGTAGTCCCAGTCGAAGACCACCGGGGTCTCACCCGACGCGATGGTCGCCGAAGTCGGGTCGATCTTGACGAAGTTGCCGGCCTGGTTGAGCTCGTCGAAGAAGTCGATGCCGGCCTGGAAGTCGCTCACATCGCTCCCGCTCTGCACGGTGGCCAGCCCGACGGCGGCGAACGCAGCCCCGGCCTGTGTCGGGTCGCCGTTGATCGCGACCTTGCCCGTGTACTCGGCGCCGAGCAGGTCACGCAGCTCGGTCGGCGCGGGAACGGCGTCAGGGTCGTAGCCGACCGCCAGGTAGCCGCCGTAGTCGCCCGTGTACAGCCCGGAGGCCTCCTTGAGCGCATCCGGGATTTCGGCCCATGCCGCCACCTGGTAGGGCGCGAAGCGATCGGTGCTGGACAGCGCCACCGCGAGGCCCAGGTCGAATACGTCGGGGGCGGTGTCCTGCCCGGCGAGGTTGTCCGCGGCCAGGATCTCCTCGGCGCTGGACGCGTCCGGCGAGGCCTCGGTGATGGTGATCTCCGGGTACTTCTCGGCAAATGCGTCAAGCACGGCGCCGTAATTGGCCCAGTCCCGCGGCAGGGCGATCACGTTCAGGGCGCCTTCGGCCCGGGCCGCGTCCTCAAGGGCGGCCAGGTCGCCGAAGGCGGAGAGGCTGGTCGCGGAGGCGGCATCGACCCCCGTGGTGCCGGAACCGGCATCCGCGGCACCGGAGCAGGCGGACAGGCTCAGGGCGAGGGCGGTGGCCGTGGCCAGGGCAGCCAGGATGCGGGTGGTGAACAAGTTTCCTCCGTCGGATCGGTGTCGGCCGCCGCGCGAAAACGCGGACGTGTGGAGCCGGGTAGCCGGTAAAAGCGAGGTTAGGAGCAGCCGTCGACCGTGAGGGGGCGCGCCGCTGAACATCGGGTGAATGCCGTCTGAAGCGTGCCACTAGGGTCGGAGAGTGGTGCAGACGATCTCCCCAGCCCTTGCCCGCCGGATCGCGCTCGGCGCGCAGGGCTTCGGCCGCCCGCCGACAGTGACGCCGGGCATCCGTCAACTGGATGCCCTGGTGAACCGGCTCGGGCTGCTGCAGATCGACTCCGTGAACGTGTTCGAGCGCAGCCACTATATGCCGGCGTTCAGCCGACTCGGCGCCTACGACAAGGCGCAGCTGGACCGGCTGACCTCGGGCCGCGAATCCCGGTTCACCGAGTACTGGGCGCACGAGGCGTCGTTCCTGCCGCGCGACGCCTGGCCGCTCTTCGGCTGGCGGATGCGCGAATTCCGGACCCGGTCGGCAACCGAGGCGTGGGCTCAGGGCAACCGGCCGATGCTCGACTGGCTGCTCGCCGAGCTTGCCGCCAACGGTCCCCTGCGCGCGAGCGCCATCGAGCACGACGCGAACCGCCGCCGCGGCCCGTGGTGGGGCTGGTCGGACGTGAAGACCGGGTTGGAGACCCTGTTCCGCTGGGGCGACGTGGCGATCTCGGGTCGGGAACGGTTCGAGCGGGTCTACGGGCTGCCGGAGCAGGTGTTCCCGCGGGAGTTGCGGGAGCGAACGGTCGGCCGGGACGACGCGCACCGCGAGCTGGTGAGTCGCTCGGCGCGGGCGCACGGAATCGGCACGGGGAAGGACTTCGCCGACTACTTCCGGTTGCGCGGCCCGGCGACCCTGGCGGCCATCCACGACCTCGAGGATGCCGGCGAGCTCATCCCGGTCGAGGTGCCGGGCTGGGGTGCGGGCGGCGCACCGGGGGGAGCCTGGTTGCACCGCGACGCGCGGCTCCCGCGCCGGGTGGATGCCGCGACCCTGCTGTCGCCGTTCGACCCGGTCGTCTGGGAACGGGCGCGCGCGTTGCGGCTGTTCGGGTTCCACTACCGGATCGAGATCTACACGCCCGAACCGAAGCGGGTGTTCGGGTACTACTGCCTGCCCGTGCTGCTCGGCGACACGATCGTGGGCCGGGTCGACCTGAAGAACGACCGGCAGGCGCAGGTGCTGCGGGTGCGCGCGGCCTGGGCGGAGCCGGGCGCGCCGTCGGACACAGCCGGGCGTCTCGCATCTGTTCTCAAGGAGGCCGCCGCCTGGCAGGGCCTGCCGCAGATCGAGGTGGAACGGCGCGGCAATCTCGCCGAGGCGTTGGCCGCCGAGCTGCGTTAGCGGCCGTCGAAGCAGGTCAGAACTTGCGGCCCATCGTGTGCAGGCGCTCGACGCGCTCGGCGATCGGCGGGTGCGTGGCGAAGAGCTTGTCCATCACGCCGGGCTTGAGCGGGTCGGCGATCCAGAGGTGGGCCATCGAGGTATTCTGCTTCTTCATCGGGCGCCCGAAGGCCTCGAGCTTGCCGAGTGCGCTCGCCAAAGCGTCCGGATGCCGCGTGGTCAGGGCGGCCGTCGCATCCGCCAGGTATTCGCGCTGCCTCGACACCGCAAGCTGCACGATCGTGGCGATCAGGGGCGCCACGAGCATGGCGACGAGACCGACCACCATGATGACGGGGCTGCCATTGTTTTTGCTGTTCCGGCCGAAGAACGCCATTCGAAGGAAGATGTCCGAGATGAACCCGACGGCGACGACGAGGCCGAACACGACCATCGACAGGCGGATGTCGTAGTTGCGCACGTGGCCGAGCTCGTGCGCCATGACGCCCTCGAGCTCGGAGTCGGTCATGATCTCCAGCAGGCCGGTGGTGGCCGCGACGATCGCGTGTTCCGGGTCGCGCCCGGTGGCGAAGGCGTTCGGCGCCGGGTCGTTGATGACATAGATCGCGGGCATCGGCGTGCCGGTGGTGATCGAGAGGTTCTCGACGATGTTCCAGAGCCTCGGATTCTCCGATTGACTGGTGATGCGGATGCCGCCGCTCATCGCGATCGCCTGGCGACCGGCCACGAAGTACTGCACCACGGCGTACCCCGTGGCGAAGACGACCGTGAAGATCAGGATGCTGTAGTCACCGGGCGTGCTATAGACCGCGTTGGCGAGCCAGCCGAGACCCGCGATGATGGCGATGAACAGGATGATGATGAAGACGGTGTTGCGCTTGTTGCGCGCAATTGCGCTGTACATGGCAGCCGTCCGCTAGAACTGAACGCGAGGCGGCTCCGCGATGGCGGCGGAGTCGGACACCTCGAAAAAGTCTCGCTGGGTGAACCCGAGGTTGCGGGCGATGAGGTTGTTGGGGAAGACCTGGATCTTCGTGTTCAGTTCCCGAACGCCGCCGTTATAGAACCGGCGTGAGGCCTGGATTTTGTCCTCCGTGTCGACGAGCTCGCCCTGCAACTGCAGGTAGTTCTGGCTGGCCTGCAGCTGCGGGTACGCCTCCGCTACGGCGAAGATGCTGCGCAGCGCGGTCTGCATGTGGTTCTCGGCGGCGGCGGCCTCGGCCGGACCCTGCGCGTTGAGCGACTCGGCCCGTGCCTTCGTGACGTTCTCGAAAACGGCCCGCTCGTGTGCCGCGTAGCCCTTGACCGTCTCGATCAGGTTCGGGATCAGGTCGGCCCGGCGCTTCATCTGAACGGTGATATCACTCCATGCCTCGTCCACGCGCACTTTGAGGGTGACGAGGGAGTTGTACGTGGCCCAGAGGTAAATCCCAATGATGACGACGAGTGCAACAACGATGAGGACCGGGATGAGCCATTCCATGGCAGCTTCTCCTTGAGGTGAGTCGGGGCGGGCAAGCAGGCCGCGGCGGCGCTTTTTTACGACGCACGAGCTATCATAACCGCGCGCCCTGAGGCTCACATGCGCTTCCCGACACACTCCAAGTAACGCGGCGACGACCGGCCCCGCGCGACCGTCAGCGGGCGGAGAGCACCGTCTGCAGCCAGCGGTAGGACGACTTGGGGGTGCGGGTGCGGGTGCCGCTCTGGAAGTCGACGTGCACGAGGCCGAACCGTTGGGTGTAGCCGGCCGTCCATTCGAAGCTGTCCAGCAGGGACCAGACCAGGTAGCCCCGCAGGGTGACCCCGTCGGCGATCCCGCCGGGGGCCACCGCGGCGAGCGCCGCCGTGATGTGCTCGGCCAGGTAGTCGATCCGGGCCGGATCGTGCACGGCACCCCACGTGTCGGCGACGTCGGGGAAGCTCGCTCCCCCGGCCGTGATGCAGACGGGCGGCAGGTTCTCCGCGTAGCGGTCGCGCAGTTCGCCGAGGGCCACACCGAGGTATTCGGGCGCGATGGCCGTGCCGGCGTTGGTCACCGGGAACTCGCGAAACGGGACGACGTGGAAGGGAAAGGCCACGACCTTCTCCGGCGGCCCGCTGGGCGGAGGCCCGTTCGGGGTCTTCGGGGCAGCGGCGCCGGCCTTGATCCGGCTCGGCTGGGAGTAGCCCAGCCCATAGAAGTCGAGCGGCTGGTGGATGGTGCGCAGGTCGTCCGGGTCGGTTTCCAGCAGCATCCGCATCGGTACCTGGTAGGGCTCCGGCGGTTCCGGGTAGCGGCCGAGCAGCACCGCGTCGGCGTAGACGCGATTGTGCAGCACGTCGAAGAGCGCGGCGGCGACCTCGTCGGCTTCGCGGCCGCTGGCGGCTTGCACGGGCGAGTGCACGTTGGAAATCCCGATCCGGCCGCGCACATCGGCGGCGCGCAGCCCCTGCACAGCGAGTCCGTGAGCAAGCAGCTGGTGGTGCGCCGCCGGCAGGGCACCGAAGAGCCGGGCCTCCCCCGGGGCATCCGTGCCGAGGGCGTAGCCGTTGAGGGTCACCGTCGCGGGGTCGTTCAGGGTCAGCCAGGAGTCGATCCGGTCCCCGAACACCTCGCCGACCTGGTGGGCGTAGTCGCCGAACCGCATCGCGGTGTCTCGGTTCAGCCAGCCGCCGCGCAAGCGCAACGGGGTGTCCCAGTGGAACAGGGTCGCCATCGGGCTGATCCCCGCGACCAGGAGCCCGTCGAGCAGCCGGTCGTAGAAGGCCAGGCCGGCCCGGCTGAGCGAGCCGCGGCCATCCGGCTGCAGCCGGGACCAGGCCAGGGAGAACCGATAGACGTCGACGCCCAGTTCGCGGAGCAGCGTGACGTCCTCGTCGAGCCGATTGAAGTGATCGGTCGAAACGGATGCGTTGGAGCCGTCACGGATGCGCCCGGCGGTGGCCGTGAACGTGTCCCAATTCGATTCGCCGCGACCGCCCTCCCGGGCGCCACCCTCGATCTGGAACGCGGACGTTGCCACGCCCAGGGTGAAGCCGTCGGGCAGCCGGTCTCCCAGCTCCCCCGAACGGTGTTCCCAGGCACGGGCGGCGGGGGTGTTGCTGTTGCTCATCGACCCAGGACTCTTTCCAGATAGCTGTTGCTGAAGCGGCGCTCCGGGTCAAGCCTGTCACGCACCGAGAGGAAGTCGTCGAAGTGCGGATAGTCGGTGCGGAGGGACGCCGCGTCCCGGTTGTGCGTCTTGCCCCAGTGCGGACGCCCGCCGTGCGCGCGCATGATGGCCTCGACCGCCTGGAAATACGCAGCCGGGTCCTCCCGGTAGTACCGGTGCACGGCGATGTAGCCGGTCTCCCGGCCCGCTGCGGTGGACAGCCAGACGTCGTCGGCGGCGGCCGAGCGCACCTCGATCGGGAACGAGATGCGCCAACCTCGCGCCTCGATCAGCGCCCGCACTTCCCGCAGCGCGGCCGGTACCAGGGCGCGCGGCAGGGCATATTCCATTTCTTGAAAACGCACCGTGCGGTTCGTCAGGAACACGCGGTGGGAGACATCCGTGAATTCGCGTCTGCCGGTCAGGCGGGCGGCGAGTCGGTTGAATCCGGGGACTGTCGCCGGCGCCACGGCGCCCAGGGCGCAAATGCCGCGGTAGACCCCGTTCGCGAGCAGTTCGTCGTCGACGAAGCGGGCGACCTTGCCGAGCGGCGACCGGCCGGACTCCAGGGGCAGCCGGGTGTTGGTCTTGGTCAGGGCGGTCTCGGTGTGCGGGAACCAGAAGAACTCGTAGTGATCGCTGTGGTCGGACCGGTCGAGGTAGTGCTCCAGGACCTCCTCGAGCGGCTCGGCCGCCTCCACCGCGTGCAGCAGGAACGCGGGCACGCACTGCAGGGTCACGTCCACCACGATTCCGAGCGCACCGAGACCGAGCCGGGTCGCGGGCAGCAGCTCCGGGTTCTCCGTGGCGCTCACGCGCAGCAGGGTGCCGTCACCGACCACCAGGGTCAGCGCCACGATCTGGGTGGCCAGGCCGCCGTACCGGCCGCCCGTGCCGTGGGTCCCGGTGGACGTGGCGCCGGAGATCGTCTGCCGGTCCACGTCGCCCAGGTTCGGCAGGGCCAGACCGTAGGGCCGCAGCAGCCGGGGCAGTTCGAACAGTCGGGTGCCCGCGGCCAGAGTGACCTGCCCGGCCACGGTGTCCACACCGATCAGCCCTGCGAGGTCAAACAGGTCAAGCTGCACCCCGGGCGCGAGCGCGATGCCCGAGAAGCTGTGCCCGGAGCCCACGGCCTTGACCCGAAGGCCCACCGCCCCGGCCGCCACCACGGCGCGCTGCACGGCGGCGACGCTCGACGGCCGCTCCACGCGCACCGGGGTCACCGCCTGGTTCCGGGCCCAGTTGCGCCACACCGCTCCGCTCGCACTCACAGAAAGGCCTTCCCCTCACCCCGGTAGGTCGGCAGGATGTCGACCACCTTTCCATTCTCGACCAGCGCGAACTCGTTCACGTGCTCGCTCAGCTCCCCCGACTTGGTGTGCCGCGCCCAGACGCGGTCACCGACGCGGAGCCCTCCGCCAGGGTGTAGGCCAGCACACCCCGATAGCCGGGCACGGCCAGGATGGCCTCAAGCACGCCGCGCACCCGAATCAACTTCGACGCGACCCGGAGGGAGGTGCCGGCCGCGCGGTCCAGCAGGTCGTGCGCGTTGTGGCGCAGGGCACCCAGGTGGAGGGCGGCGACGGGGGCGGCCAGGTGCGCCGTCGCGGCCGTGAGCTCGGGCCAGAACAGCCCCGGGGTCTGCCACGGCCGGCCCGTGGGGCGGTGGGAGAGGTCGAGCATCGGCGCACCGCCTGTCAGTAGCCGGGATCGAGAATACCCGGCGCGGTGACCCAGCCACAGCCGCCCCGTGCTCTTTCGCGGGGAAGCAGCAGCGTGGATGTTCCAGCGCCAGTATGCCCTATGGCCCCCGCCGATCACGAATGGCTGCCGTCGCCGTCAAATTGCGTGTCGCACGTTGACTTTCCCGGCGCTGGCCCGTGAAATGGTCACAGGGGGAATCATGTACGGGACACGTATGGCCGGTTCGGGCGGAACGCCCGGGCGCCGTCGTCGACGGTGGACGCCCGGTACCCTGCCTCTGTTCGTCGCCCTGGTCGGCCTGCTTCTCCTCGGCGTGCCGGGCGCGGCGTTCGCCGAACCGACTGCCGCAGCCACGCCGGCTCCCACACCGGCTCCCACAAGCGAGCGGGACGCCAAGGCGGCGACGACGAACGCGCCGGCCATCGTCAGCCCACCGCCGGGCAGTTTCGTGGGCAGCGGAACCACCACCGTCTCCGGCACGGGCGAAGCCGGCCGGGAGATCCGGTTGCTCTCCCCCGTCGACGGTCAGGACCCGCTCTGCTTCGCCGACGTCGACGGCGCCGGCCAGTGGAGTTGCGCCGCGGTTTCCCTGCCGAGCGGGCCATCCGTGCCGCTTCGCGTCGTCGTCACCGGAGCCGCCGACCTGACCGACGAGCACACGATCGCCGTGTTGTCCGCCCCCCGGGTGACGGGCGGTCCCACCGGTGGGAGCCTGACCAACGGCACGGTGCGCGGCACCGGCTATCCGGGGGCCTCCGTCGTCGTCACGGTGAGCGGCGGCCCGCGCTGCACGGCCACCGCCGACTCCTCCGGCAACTGGTCGTGCACGTTCGCCGACGGCCTCGCCGGCGGGCAGGCCGAGGTCTCGGCCAGCCAGCAGACGAGCTACAGCAATCCCTCATGGTCCAATTCGAGCGCACCGGTCGACCTCGTCTTCGACCTCGACCGTCCGGCGCCGCCCACGCTGACCACGCCGGCGAGCGGCGCCCAGCTGCCGCTCACCGACGCCGGGTACACGGGCACCGGAGAAGAGGGTGCGACCGTGACCGTCTTCGCCGGGTCATATTCGGTCTGCAGCGCCGTCGTCGCATCCGGGTCGTGGAGTTGCTCGGCGGGCGGAGTCGCTGCCGGTACCTTCCGGGTGATCGCGGTGCAACTCGACCTGGCCGGCAACCTCGGCCCGGGCAGCCCCGGGGTGGACGTGCTCTACGGCGTCCCCACCCCTTCCCCCTCCGGCTCGACCGGCCCCGAGGCGACCGCCCCGTCCGCCGACGCCCCCGCCGCCCCACCGCCGGCCGAGGAGTCGGCACCGGCGGAAGCCCCGCCCGGTTCTGCAGCCCCGGCTTCGCCGGCACCGCAGGCGGACCGTCCGGCCGTGGCCCTGGCCACACCGCTGCCGGGCGGCTGGAACGACCCCACCCGGTTCGCCACGGCAGTGCTGCCGCCGTGGTCGACCCCCGACCTCTCCTGGTTCCAGGCGGCGTTGCTGGCGCTCGGCGCCCTCCTGCTGCTATGCATCCCCGCGCGCCTCCTCGCCGGGACCGTGTTCCGGGCCACGGACGGCCGCCCGCTCTGGCAGAGCATGCCGATCGCGGGCCGCAACCGGTCCCGCGAGGAATTCGAGACCGTTCCCGAACTACGTCTGAACCGGTGGCTGGTGGCCGGCGCCGCCGTGCTGGCCGCGGCCACCCTCGTCATGCTGTCCGGGCCGGTCACCAGCCAGCCTGCCTACCTGCGGCTGCTCCTCGCCGTGGCGCTGGCCCTCCTCATCGTCAACGCGGTCGGAGCGCTCGTTCCGCTCTGGTGGAGCTCCCGCGTGTGGCGGACGAAGGCATCCGTGACTTTCCTGCCCCGCTACCTGCTGCTGGTCGCCCTGACCGCGTTGGCCTCCCGGGCTTGCGACGTTCACCCGGCGCTGGTCTTCGGGCTGCTCGGCAGCGTCACCGTGGCCCCCGAGGTGCTGACGCCGAGGCGCGGCCCACTCGCCGCCGTTCGGGCCGGCAGCCTGATCGGGCTGGCCGTGGTCGGCTGGCTGACGCTGGGCCTGCTGCCGGCCGCGGACGGCTTCCTCAGCGCGCTGGCGGCCGAGATCATCAACAGTGTGGTGCTGGCCGCGATCGGTTCGGCAGCGCTGGTGCTGATCCCGATCGGACGCACCAGCGGACGGAGCATCCTCGCCTGGTCACCGCCGATCTGGGCGTGCCTGACCGTGCTCGCCTTCACGATCATGTTCGGAGTGCTGTCCCCGGCGGTGGAACTCTGGCACGAAGGTGGCAGCCTCAGCCTGTGGTGGGTGGCAGGCACCCTGTTCGCCGCCCTCAGCATCGGGGCCTGGGCCTGGCAGCGGTTCGTCACGCCCGCCCGAGTCTGAGCCTCGGCCACCCCCGATGATTCCGCCGAGAGGGCGCGGGGTCAGGCCCGCCGAGAGGTCACACGGCCGGTCAGGCCCGACGGATCAGGCCGGCCTGCCGGGCGTGAGGACACCCCGAGCTTCGGGTAGATGTGTGGCGGCCTGCTGCTCATGGTGGCGATACTGTTCGGCATCTCGGCGCTGGTCGTCGGCGCATTCTTCACGGTCTGGAGCATCCAGCGGCACGTCCAGCCTGCTCGCCGTGGCGTCCACCCTGATCACGCCCAACAGCGGGTCCGTGCACATGGGCGAAGTCGATGCGACCCTGCTGTCCCTGGCCGAAAAGGCGCAGCTGCGCTGGGACCGGCTCGGCATCGTCTTCCAGCAGGCGAACCTGCTGCCGGCGCCGACGGCCCGGGAACAGCTCGTCGTGACGGGCGAACTCGGCGGAGGCCGGCACGGGCCGCGTGCCCGCCGCGCAGCAGGCATCCCTGCCGACCTGCTGCCGGATGCCGTGGGTCTTCTGGGCCAGGCCGGCAAACGGCCCGCGCGTCTCACCGTCGAGCACGACACCGCCAGGGTGCTGGTCACCCACGACCAGCGGCTGCTGCCGCTGATGGACTCCCTGCACACCATGGTCGACGGCACCCGAACGACGAGCCGCCACAGCGTCAGCGCGTAACGGCGCGTCCGCGGCGCACGCTATCGTCTAGAGCGTGCGCCTCGGAGTCCTTGATGTCGGTTCGAACACCGTCCACCTGCTGGTCGTCGACGCGCACGCAGGCGCCCAGCCGGTGCCGATGGCCTCCGACAAGGCCGTGCTGCGCCTGATGCGCTACCTCACCCCTGAGGGCGCCATCACCGACGAGGGGTGCACCGCCGTGCTCGAGTCGGTGCGGAACGCGGCCGAGGTGGCCCGCCGCCACCACGTCGACGACCTCCTGCCGTTCGCTACCTCCGCACTCCGTGAGGCCGTGAACGGGCCCGAACTGCTCGCCCGGGTCGAACGAGAAACCGGGGTCGCCCTGCAGGTCCTGTCCGGCGAGGACGAGGCCCGACTGACGTTCCTGGCCGTGCGGCGCTGGTACGGCTGGTCCGCCAGGGACATCCTGCTCTTCGACATCGGGGGCGGCTCCCTGGAGATCGCCGCCGGCGCGAACGAGGTGCCTGCGGTCGCGCTGTCGCTGCCGCTGGGCGCCGGCCGTTCCACCATCGGCTTCCTGCACGACGACCCGCCGCTGCCCGCGCAGGTCTCCGCCCTCCGCGAGCACGCCGCCGCCGTGCTCGCGGAAGCCCTGGTGGCGTTCGAGGGGCTCCCGGAGCCGCACCACGTCGTCGGTTCGTCCAAGACCATCCGCTCCCTGGCCAAACTGGCCGGCTCCACCGCGGAGGGTTTCGGTTCAGGCGAGCGGATGCAGCTGAGCCGCTCGCAGCTGAGCGACTGGGTCCCCCGGCTGGCCCGGATCCCGGCTGAGGCGCGCCCGGCGCTGCCCGGCATCACCGCCGACCGCACCTTCCAGATCGTGGCCGGCGGCATCGTGCTCCACGCGGCGATGGCCGCGTTCGGGGTGACCGAGCTGGAAGTGTCGCCGTGGGCGCTCCGCGAGGGCATCATCCTGAGGTATCTGGACCACCTGGAGTAGCTGCCCCTAACCAATTCGACGGAGATTCTGCCGAGAATGGCGCGAAACAGACGGAAACCGGGCTCTGAGGCCAAAATCTCCGTCGAATTGGTTCCGCCCTCAGCCGTCTGGACTCCAACAGAGTGACGCCGTGAGCGGAAAGCGCGCGGGGCGTCGGTGGTGCAAAGCGCCGGTGACGCCGAGGGAGCGCTCAGGTCGGCGCAGCGCCTTGGCCGTGAGCGGCGCGCCCTCGCCGGTCGTGGTGGTTCCGCGCCCGAGCAGCGCCTTCGCCGTGGTGATCACTTCCAGAAGAAGAACCGGCTGATGTCCCACGTTGCTTGCAGAAAGTCCCTGACACCGTTCCTACGTCGGGAATGGCACGTGGCAGGAGGCATCGGCCGTTTCACTCGCAGATCGTAGCGCGACGAAACCGGGCCGGACAGGCTGCCTCACCCGGCACAGACCGGGGGCAGGGATTTACCGCAGCATCCGTTCAGGGTCTGCCGGCAGGTTGAACGACGAGGCATGGATGCTGTCGCCCGGGCGGCGGGAGTCGGGGCCGTGACGCGGTGACGCGGTGACGCGGTGACGCTGTGTCGTACCGTGTGGTGCCCCCGCTGGGGGTCGAACCCAGACTGTGACGATTTTAAGTCGTCTGCCTCTGCCATTGGGCTACGGGGGCTCGCCCGGCGAAACCGAACGCCTCAAGCGTAGGGGCTGCGGGCGTCATCGGTTTCTCTCGGTGACGCCCGCAGACGCTGTTACTTGACGGCTGCGGTCGCCGCGGCCTTCTCGGTCGTCCCTGCCGGAGCGACCTCCGCAGCCTTGTCGGCCGCGGTCTTTCGCGGGGCTCGGGGTGCACGCGCCGTTGCCTTGGCAGCGGGACCCGTGCCGGGGCCGGCTACGGTGGCCGCTGCCTTGGCCGATGCGGCGACGGTCACCGGAGCCTTGGCCGGAGCGGCAGAATCCACGACCGGCTTGGGCCGCGAGGCGAACTCCACGAACTTGGCCCGCGGGTTCTGCACCGCGGCCAACGAGACGATGTCGCGACCGAGGAAGAAGTTGTTCATCCAGCCCCAGATGATGCGCAGCTTGCGCTCCCAGCTGGGCATGGCCAGGCCGTGGTAGCCGCGGTGGGCGAACCAGGCCGGCAGACCCGTGATGGCGATCTTGCCGGACTGGAAGACACCGGAACCGATACCGAGGCCGGCGACGGCACCCAAGTTCTTGTGCAGGTATTCCTCGGGAGTCTCGCCGCGCAGCACCGCGACGATGTTCTTCGCGAGGAGCTTGCCCTGGCGCACCGCGTGCTGAGCGTTGGGCACGCAGAAGCCGCCCACTCCCCCGCCACTCAGGTCGGGAACGGCGGTGATGTCGCCGGCGCCCCAGGCGTCCGCGATGATCTCGTCTTCGGTTCCGACGCGCAGGTCGGGGCGCACCTGCAGGCGACCACGATCTTCGATCGGCAGGTCGGTGTGGCGCACGATGGCCGGGTTAGCCATGACTCCGGCTGTCCAGACGATCAGATCGGTCTCGAAGCTCTCACCGGTGGACAGTTCGACCTTGCCGTCGACCGAGCTGGTCAGCTGCGTGTTCAGGTGGATTTGCGCGCCGCGTTCGTCGAGGTGCTTGATGACCCAGAGGCTGGTCGGCAGCGAAACTTCGGGCATGATGCGCCCCATCGCCTCGATCAGGTGGAAGTGGGTGTCGTCGAACCCGATCTGCGGGTAGGACTTCAGCAGCGATGACGCGAAGGAACGCAGCTCTGCGAAGACCTCGATGCCGGCGAAGCCCCCGCCGATGACGACGAAGGTGAGCAGGCGGTCGCGCTCGGGGCCGGCCGGAAGTTGGGCAGCCTTGTCGAAGTTGGTGAGCACGCGGTCACGGATGGCGACGGCTTCCTCGATGGTCTTCAGACCGATGGCCTGGTCCGCGACGCCCGGGATCGGGAACGTGCGCGACACGGCGCCGGCCGTCACCGCGACGACGTCATAGACGAATTCGTAGGGCTCGCCACTGGGCGGGGTGATGGTCGCGGTTTTCGAGGCGTGGTCGATGTGGGTGACCTTGGCCGTCACGACGTTGGTCTTCTTGAGGTGACGACGGTGCGCGACTGCGGCGTGGCGACCCTCGATGGATCCGGCTGCGACCTCCGGCAGGAACGGCTGGTAGGTCATATACGGCAGAGGGTCGACCATGGTGACCTCGGCCTCGCCGGCGCGGAGCCATTTCTCCAGCTTCCACGCGGTGTAGAACCCGGCGTAGCCGCCACCGACAATAAGAATTTTGGGCACTATGAAAGTCCTCCTACATGATTTGGCTGCACGAAAACTTACCGTTTTGACCGGATTCGCTTGATGTGCCGAGTGGCCCCGGTGCCGAGCAGCGTTACCAGAGTACCAAACCCGACCAGGACGAGGAGCGGCACTGTGACATACGTCAGCGTGAGCGGGCTGGGCAACCATGCCGCGACGACGCTGGGGGCAGGCAACGCCGGGTCTTCCTGCGGCGCGACCGGCACCTGCGTGGCGGTCTGCGGCGTGGGCTCGACCTCGGTGTCCGCCCGCCGGTGTACCCGGATCCACTCCTCCAGCAGGGCGGCCGGTTCCGGGCTCGTGGATGCCGGCACGGCCGCAGTGACCGCCGCCGCGGCATCGATCAGACCGTTGCCGTAGATCGGGCTGGGCACGACCCGCCCGTTCGGGTCGGCAGTTTCGATGACCCGGTTCATCACCTCCGCAGCATCGAGGCGGGGATAGGCGGCGCGCACCAGGGCGACCAGGCCCGACACGATGGGCGCGGCCGCGCTGGTGCCGTTCCACTGCACGTAGCCGCCGCCCGGAACGACGCCCACGAGTTGCTCGCTGGGCGCGGCCACCGAGATCGTGATGCCCTGCGAGGACGCGTCGAAGCTGGCGCCCTTGTTGCGGTCGACACCGGCGACCGTGAGCACCCCCGGGATGGTGGCCGGGGCTCCGACCTCGGTGGTGCCGCTGCCTCGGTTCCCGGCGGCGGCGACGACCACGACGTCGTTCTCGAACGCGTAGAGGAAGGCGTCGTCCCAGCTCGGCGGCCAGTCCAAGGTGTTGCGGGTGAGGGACATGTTGATGACGTCGGCGCCGTTGTCGACGGCCCAGCGGATGCCCTCGGCGATCTGGTCGTCGTTGCTGAGGGTGGCGTCGCTGGTGCCGAAGGCCACCGAGACGGCCAGGAGCGACGCCTCGGGAGCCACTCCCAGCACGCCGGACCCCTCACCCGTGCCGCGTCCGGCCAGCAGGGATGCCACCAGAGTTCCGTGCTCGCTGCCTTCTCCGACGGGCGTCTGCCCATTGGCGGAGCCGAGCCCGGAGACATCCGTTCCGCCGACGACCGCACCGGTGAGGTCGGCGACGTCGGCGACACCCGTATCGATGACGGCCACCGTCACGCCCGCGCCACGGGTCGTATTCCAGGCCTGGGTGAATCCGTAGTCGTTGAGCCAGTACTCAAGGTCACGCACCTGCGTGTTCTCCGCGAAGGCCGGCGCGGTCGGTGCAACGAAAGCCCCGCCCAGCGCCATGGTCAGGCCCAGGGCGACGCCCGCGCCGATCCGACGCCAGGCGGAGCGGGTCACTCGTCGGCCGTGGTGTAGTCGAGGCACTCGCAGACGGCGGGCGTCCAGGCTGCCCGGGCGAGGGCCAGATCTCCGATCGGGTTCACTCCGGGGCCTGCGGCCAGAGAGTGGGCGGCCAGCGCGTGCAGGCATTTCACGCGTTCGGGCATGCCACCGGAGGAGATGCCGACGATTTCCGGAACCGTGCCCAGGATCTCGCGGTCGGCGAGGAAGCCCTCATGCGCACGCCGGTAGCGGGCACGCACCTGCTCGTCATCGGCCAGCAACTGGTTGTACTCGTTCATCACCTGGGTGGCCTCGAGGAACGACAGCGCGGCGGTCGCCGCGGGGTGCGTCAGGTAGTACAGCGTGGGGAAGGGGGTGCCGTCGGCAAGGCGCGGCGCCGTCGCCACCACGGTCGGGGCGCCGCAAACGCAGCGCGCGGCGATGCCCACGACGTCGCGGGCCGGGCGTCCCAGCTGAGCCGAGACGATGGTGATGTCGTCCCCGGTGACCGAAGCGAAGGGAGGCCGGGTCATTTCGCGGCCTCGGGAGCCAGACCGGCCGTCATTACGGAGGCGAACATGGAGGAAAGCCAATCGACGTTGGTGGTTTGGATGGTGGGGGTGGCGACCGGTGCGGCCGCGTCGCCCGCGACGGGCAGGGCCAGATCGTTGATCACGAGGAAGCTCACGTCGCCGGGAAGCACATAGGACAGTCGGTCCCTGGCCTGCGTGGTGACGTAGGTGCGGTCGTTCCAGCGTTCCCGCTCACTCTTCAACTCTTCCACGGCGCCCTGCTGGGCCTCGACCGCCGCCGTGAGCGATTCGATCTGCTGGCGCTGGTCGGCGTAGGTGCGGATGCCGGGCGCCAGGACGATCACGGCCATGATCAGGAGGCCCATCATCACCAGCGAAAACCCGGACAGGCGCAGGCCGCGCAGCCAGCGAGCGGCCGCGGTCTCGGTCGGGGGCAGCGCGACGGGCTGTTCTTCGGCGCGTTTCCTGGCCACGGCAACTCCCTTCGTGAATCGCTGGTCGCGGTTGTCCCGCACTGGAACCCTAACCGCAATCGGACAAAAAAATGGAGCTCCCGAAGCCGCGGGGATGAACCCGCGCTCCGAGAGCTCCAGTCGAACTACGCCTTGAAGCGCGGGAAGGCAGAGCGGCCCGCGTACACGGCGGCCTCGCCCAGCTCTTCCTCGATGCGGAGCAGCTGGTTGTACTTCGCGACGCGCTCGCTGCGGGCGGGTGCTCCGGTCTTGATCTGGCCGGCATCCGTCGCAACCGCGAGGTCGGCGATGAAGGTGTCCTCGGTCTCACCGGAGCGGTGCGAGATGACGGCGGTGTATCCGGCGCGCTGCGCGAGGGACACCGCGTCAAGCGTCTCGGTCAGGGTGCCGATCTGGTTGACCTTGACCAGGATGGAGTTCGCGGTGCCGAGGGCCAGGCCCTTGGCAAGGCGCACCGGGTTGGTCACGAAGAGGTCGTCGCCGACGATCTGGACCTTGTCTCCGAGCTCGGCGGTGAGGTGAACGTAGCCGTCCCAGTCGTCTTCCTCGAGCGGGTCTTCGATCGAGACGAGCGGGTAGGCCGCAACGAGCTCGACGTAGTACGCGGACAGCTCCAGGGCGGTGAGTTCCTTGCCCTCGAAGTGGTAGACGCCGTCCTTGTAGAACTCGGAGGCGGCGCAGTCGAGCGCCAGACCGATGTCCTTGCCGGGCGTGTAGCCGGCGTTCTGGATGGCTTCGACGATGAGGTCGAGAGCGGCACGGTTGCTCGGCAGGTTGGGGGCGAAGCCACCCTCGTCGCCGAGGCCGGTAGAGAGGCCCTTGGACTTGAGCAGCGCCTTGAGGGCGTGGTAGGTCTCGGTGCCCCAGCGGAGGCCCTCGGCGAAGGACTCGGCTCCGAGTGGGACGACCATGAATTCCTGAATGTCCACGTCGTTGTCGGCGTGGGAGCCTCCGTTGATGATGTTCATCATCGGGACCGGAAGGGTGTGTGCGTTCGGGCCACCGAGGTAGCGGAACAGCGGCAGGCCGGCCGAGGTCGCGGCGGCCTTGGCGACGGCCAGGCTGACGCCGAGGATAGCGTTGGCGCCGACGCGGTGCTTGTTGTCGGTTCCGTCGGTCTCGTTCAGGACGGCGTCGATGATGCGCTGGTCAGCGGCGTCGAGGTCCTCGACTGCCGGGCCGAGCTCGTCGATGACGGCGTCAACGGCCTTGCGGACGCCCTTGCCCAAATAACGTGACTTGTCGCCGTCGTGCAGCTCGTAAGCCTCGAACGCACCGGTGGATGCGCCGGATGGAACGGCGGCACGGCTGACCGAACCGTCATCAAGCAATACCTCGACCTCAACGGTCGGGTTGCCTCTGGAGTCAAGAATCTCGCGCGCTACTACTGCCTCAATGAGAGCCACAGCTATCTCCTGTTTCCTATATTTTTTTAATTGTTGGGGTGTTGGTCTGAAGGAATCGAGGAAAACAGCGCCGTGTTCCAATCCCATAACAGTCTAGCGACTGGCCTCAGCCGCCGAGGGGACGGAAATCGAGTTCGCCCGCGCCGGAGGCATCCGCCCCGACGAACGCGTAGCGCCCGTAACCGGCTCCGGCCGCGCGTTCCAGCAGCGCCTTGACGTTCTTGGTGCGCTGTTCGAGGCGCACCCGGAGGCCCTGTTCGACCAGTGTTCGCTTAAGCGCCACGAGCCGGGCCGGGTCTGTTCCCTTGTCGTACACCAGCACGACGGCGTTCTCAGCGGATGCCGCATCCACGCCCAACAGGTCGACGATGCGCTCGAACCCGATCGAGAACCCGCAGGCCGGAACCTCGGTGCCGAGGAAGCGGCCGATCATGCCGTCGTACCGGCCGCCACCGCCGAGGGAGTAGCCGAGATCGGGGTGTGAGATCTCGAAGATGGTGCCGGTGTAGTAGCCCATCCCGCGCACGAGGGTCGGGTCGAACACGAGCCGCACCTCGGGCATCGCGGCGCGCAGCGCGAGCAGGTCGGCGAAGGCGTCCGTGTTGAGCCAGGCCGGCGGCGTCGGCTCGGCGGCCGTCCAGCCGGCATCGGCGATCTGGGTCAGGGTATCGGCCACGCCGTCGGTGGCGATGCCCAGGCCGGCGAGCTCCGTGACAACCCCGTCGACGCCGATCTTGTCGAGTTTGTCGATCACGATCAGCGCGCGTTCGTTCAGCTCGGGCGCCACGCTCCAATGGGCGAGCAGGACGGTCAGGATGCGGCGGTCGTTGACGCGGATGGAGCACCCGGTCAGGCCGAGGGCGTCGAGCGCGGCGGCGGTCGCGGTGATCAGCTCAATCTCGGCAAGCAGGCCGGACTCGCCGATGATGTCGATGTCGCACTGCACGAACTGCCGGTAGCGGCCCTTCTGCGGACGCTCCGCCCGCCAGACCGGCGCGATCTGGATGGACCGGAACACCGTCGGCAGTTCCGCCCGGTGAGTCGCGTAGAACCGGGCGAGCGGCACGGTGAGGTCGAACCGCAGGCCCAGGTCGGCCAGCCCGAGCAGGTCGCCGGATTCGGCGGCGGCCGCGGCATCCGTCGGCTTCAACCCACGCTTCAGCACGGCGAAGGCGAGTTTCTCGTTGTCGCCGCCGAGCCCGGAGTGCAGCCGGGCCGCGTCTTCCATCACCGGGGTCTCGATCTCGTCGAAGCCGTGCGCCGCGAAGCTTCGCCGGATCACGGCCAGCGCGTGCTCCCGGGACGCCTTGTCGGCGGGGAGGAAGTCGCGCATGCCGCGGGGAGGGGTCACTGGTGTTGCCATAGCCCCAATTGTGTCAGTTCGGGTCGGCCCGTCGATTTCCGCCGGGACGCCCGACACGGTCTCTCATGCGATGTAGTGCAAGATGTCGAAGTGGTTGTCACCGGCGCCCTGGCGATGGTCAGGAGGGTGGACATCGAGGCCACTTCCTCGACCTGCTCCGTGAGGAACCAGCGCATCACCTGCTTTCCGAGGGTATCGCCGTCGGCCCGGGCGGCGCGAAACAAACCCCGATCTGCGCTGTGACCTGCTTCTCCTGGGCCAGCGCCAGGGCGATGCGAAGCAGACGGCGATGGCAATGAACTGCTGCGAGGCATCGAATTCGTCACCGATCTGAGCGGACAGAAGACCATTGACGGATGTCTGGCTCATGGTTGGACTGTTCCGCCACCGCCCTGTCGGCACCGCCGCGTGGCCTCAGCGCAGGCCTTCGCACAAGCCTCAGCCGCGCAGGCCTCAGCCGGGCAGGCCGATGATGCCGGCGTCGGCAACGTCGCCGGCATCCGTCGTCTCGGCCTCGCGGATCTCGTCCTGCAGACCGCGGAGGGCCGTGCGCAGGGCACGTTCGGAGTCGAGCCCCTGACTCTTGGCCGCAGACACGATGGCCAGCAGCAGCGGGCCGAGCTGGTCCTCGGTCTCGATTGGAAGCGGGAACGCGGCCTCGGTGCCGAGCAGCCCGATCTTCTGGGCTCGGCCGAGCACCTTGTCGGCGAGCGCGAGCGCCGGCATGCCCTGCGGGATCCCGTCGAGCACGCTCGTGCGGGAGGGCTTCTCTGCGGCCTTGAAATCGTCCCAAGCGAGGGCCACGTCGTCGGCCGTTTCCAGGTTCAGGTCGCCAAAGACATGCGGATGCCGCCCCACCATTTTCGCGGTCATATGCGCGGCGACATCGTGGATGTCGAAGTCTTCGCCCGCGGTGTGCGCCGCGAGGTCGGCGTGGAAGACCACCTGGTAGAGCACGTCGCCGAGCTCCTCGAGCATCTCGTCGCGGCTGCCGGACTCGATCGCCTCGATCAGCTCGTGCGTCTCTTCGGTCAGGTACTGCACCAGAGACTCGTGGGTCTGCTCTGCGTCCCACGGGCATCCGCCCGGTGCACGCAGGAGAGCCACCACGCGCACGAGTTCGTCGAGATTGGAGGCGGATGCCGGGGCGGATGCCGGGGCGGATGCCGGGGCGGATGCCGGGGCGGATGCCGGGACGGTGGGATTCTCTGTAGGGGACACGCGACAACTCTAATCGCCCGGAATTGACGGAGTCTGCGGGGCCTGATCCGTCCCGTGAGGAGCCGCGGCCCCGGTCTATGCATGCGCCATGATTTTCACGGAGGTGCCGCTGCCAGGCATCGGGATGCGGCGGGAGCTCACGGTGGCCGGCGAGCGCCGGGTAGGCGACCCAGTGTTCATCGTGGGTACCCGGAGCCGTTTGCGGGCCGCCGCCGCGATCCTGCACCCGAGCTGAGCCCCCGGGGTACGGCACGACGCTGCGGCTGGTGGAGCTGGCGATCGACGCCCTGGGCCGGGGAGTTACACGGGCATCCGGTCCTGCTGCTCGCGGCGGTTGGCCCGGTGGCCGCGTGATTCGTCGAGCCGGTGGTGCTGCGGCGGCAGCGGCGCACCGCACCGGAGACCTGAGTGGAGTATCCGGCGTCGTACCAATTCGACGGAGATTTTCTCGAAAGAGCGCTCTCTAGGTGTGTTTACGTTCGATTTGGACAGAATCTCCGTCGAATTCGTTCGGGACGGAACCGCTGAAAGACGGTTCGGACCCACGGCCACTCGTCAAGCGATCGCGACGGGCCACGCGACCGCGGACAACCCGGCCGCGGCGGGCTACGCGACCGCGACGACGGGACGCGGGAAGAGAGCGTCGAGCAGGTTGCCGGCCCAGGCGATCAGCGCCGCATCCCCGAGCGGTTCCCCGTTGATGCGCGGCATGGGCACGGTCAGCGCACCGTTCTGGGTGAAGTAGCGCGACCCGGGGTACATGCGCTGCAGGCGCACCTGCATCGAGTCGGCGAGGTTCGCCGGCGACACGCGCAGGTTCGAACCCATCGCGACGACCTCGCCGAGACTGGCCTGCTGGGCCAGCCAGCGCAGCCGGGAGACCAGGATGAGGTTCTGCACCGGCTGGGGCGGCTCGCCGTAGCGATCGGTGAGTTCGTCGAGGACCAGGTCGATCTGGTCCTTCGCGGCCGTCGGCGAGCTTGCGGCGGACAGCTTCTGGTAGGCCTCGAGGCGCAACCGCTCGCTGTCGACGTAGTCTTCGGGGATGTGGGCGTCGACGGGCAGTTCGAGCCGCAGCTCCGTCTGGCCCTCCGCGACGTCGCCGCGGAAGGTGCTCACGGCCTCGCCGATCATGCGCAGGTAAAGGTCGAAGCCGACCCCGGCGATGTGCCCGGCCTGCTCGCCGCCGAGCAGGTTGCCCGCGCCGCGGATTTCGAGGTCCTTCAACGCCACCTGCATGCCGGCGCCCAGTTCGTTGTTCGCGGCGATGGTCGACAGCCGGTCGTGGGCGATCTCAGTCAACGGTTTGTTCTCGTCGTAGAGGAAATAGGCGTAGGCGCGTTCCCGGCCGCGGCCGACCCTCCCCCGCAGCTGATGCAACTGGCTGAGCCCGAACTTGTCGGCGCGGTCGATGATGATTGTGTTCGCGTTGGCGATGTCCAGGCCGGTCTCGATGATCGTCGTCGAGACCAGCACATCGAATTTGCGCTCCCAGAAGTCCACGACGACCTGTTCCAGCTGTGCCTCCGGCAACTGGCCGTGCGCCACGGCGATCCGCGCCTCCGGCACGAGCTCGGCCAGCTTCGCGGCCACCCGGTTGATGCTGGACACCCGGTTGTGCACGACGAAGATCTGGCCCTCCCGCAGCAGCTCCCGCCGGATGGCCGCGGCCACCTGGCGGTCGGAGTACGGTCCGACGAAGGTGAGGATCGGGTGCCGGTCCTCCGGCGGGGTGGCCAGGGTGGACATCTCCCGGATGCCGGTGACCGCCATCTCCAGCGTGCGCGGGATGGGCGTGGCGCTCATCGCGAGGATATCCACGTTGGTCTTGAGCTTCTTCAGCGCATCCTTGTGCTCCACGCCGAAGCGCTGCTCTTCGTCGATGATCACGAGGCCCAGGTCCTTGAACACGATGGAGTCCGACAGCAGCCGGTGGGTGCCGATCACGAGGTCGACGGTGCCGTCGAGCATGCCCGCCATGGTTTCGCGGGATTCCTTCTCGGTCTGGAATCGACTGAGCGCGCGCAGGTGCACCGGGAATCCGGCGAAGCGCTCCTGGAACGTCTCCATGTGCTGGCGCACGAGCAGGGTCGTCGGCACGAGCATGACGACCTGCTTGCCGTCCTGGATCGCCTTGAAGGCCGCGCGCACGGCCACCTCGGTCTTGCCGAACCCGACGTCGCCGGAGAGCAGCCGGTCCATCGGGATGGGCCGTTCCATGTCGGCCTTGACCTCGTCGATGGTGGTGAGCTGGTCGGGCGTCTCCGCGAACGGGAACGCCTCCTCCAACTCGCGCTGCCAGGGGGTGTCCGGCCCGAACGCGTGGCCCTTGCTGGCCATCCGTGCGGAGTAGAGCTTGACGAGTTCGACGGCGATGTCCCGCACGGCACGACGCGCCTTGGTCTTCGCGGCCGACCAGTCGCTGCCGCCCATTTTGCTGAGCGTCGGCGCCTCCCCGCCGACGTAGCGGCTGACCAGGTCGAGCTGGTCGGTGGGCACGTAGAGCTTGTCGCCCGGGTGCCCGCGCTTCGACGGCGCGTATTCGAGCACGAGGTATTCACGCTTGGTCTTGACCGGGTTGCGCCCGCCGCTGGAGACCTCACGCTGGGTGAGCTCGATGAACCGGCCGATGCCGTGGGTCTGGTGCACGACGTGGTCGCCGGCCTTCAGCTGCAGCGGGTCGACGACGTTCTTGCGCCGGCTGGCCAGCTTCTTCACCTGGCGCGCGTCGTAGCCCACGGTACGGCCGTAGAATTCGGACTCGCTGACCAGTGAGAATTTCGTCTCCGGAAGTTCGAAACCGTGGTCGACGGATGCTTTCAGCAGGTAGGCGATACCGGCCTCGGGTCGGCTCGGCCATTCCGTGACGATCCGGGCGGGCAGCTCCCGCTCGGCCAGAACGTCGGCGGCGCGTTCGACCAGCCCGGCACCCTGGGCGACGATGCCGACGGTCCAGCCGGCCTTCAGCCGCTCGGCCAGGTGACCGACGGCGCCCTCGACGCTGCCCTGGAAGCTCGGCACGGCGTCGCCCTCGACCCGCACCGTGAGCAGGTCGTCGAGTTCCCGGTGCTCGGGCAGCACCGGGGCATCCGTCGGCGCCGCCTGGAAGGAGCTCAGGGTCCACCACACGTGCGCGGACGCCGGGGCGCCGGGCGCACTGAACTGCACGGCCTCCCGCAGCCGCCCGAGGGTGAGGAAGTCGCCCGACTCCAGGTCGATCGGCGCCTCGGCGCCCGCGGTCGCGGCGCTCCACGCCGCGCCCAGGAACTCCCGGTTGGTCTCGGCCAGGCTGATCGCCCGGGATGCGACGCGCTCGGGCGAGATGACGGCGACGGCCGCCTCCGCGGGCAGATAGTGGGTGATCGGCACGAGCCGGTCGACGAGAGCAGGTGCGAGGCTCTCCATGCCCTCGACCGGGATGCCCTCGGCGATCTTCGCGAGCAGGCCGGACAGGCTCGGGAACTCGTGCTGCATCTCGCGGGCCCGTTGCCGAACGGCGGGACTGAGCAGCAGCTCGCGGCTTGGCGGCAGGCTCACCGAGTCGACCGGGGCAGGAAAGGAGCGCTGGTCCGCGACCGAGAACGCGCGGATCTGCTCGACCTCGTCCCCGAAGAACTCCACCCGGTAAGGGTGCGGGGCGATCGACGGGAAGACGTCGAGGATGCCGCCGCGCACCGCGAACTCGCCGCGCCGCGTGACCATGTCCACCCGGGCATAGGCAACGTTGACGAGCTGACGCGCGATGGCGGAGAGGTCGTGACCACGTTGGCCGGCGACCAGGTCGATCGGCTCGTAGTCGGTGAGGTTGTCGGCCACAGGCTGCAGCGCGGCGCGCACGGAGGCGATGACGATCAGGGGGCGTCGGGCGGGCGGGGCGCTCTCCTCCCACTCGCGCATCCGTCGCAGGGCGAAGAGGCGCTTGCCGACGATTTCGGCGCTGGGGCTGAGCCGCTCATGCGGCAACGTCTCCCAAGCCGGGAAGTCGATGATCTCGGCGTCGGTGGCGAAGCAGGCAAGGTTCTCGTGCAGCGATTCCGACTCCCGCCCGGTGGCGGTGATCAGCAGCAGGGCCGGGGCCTTGCCCAGCCGGGTGCGCTGCTCGAGCAGGGCGGCGAGCAGCGGGGCACGAAGCCCCTCGGTGAGAGAGAAATCGACGTTCCGGTTCGCAAAGGCGAGGGCATTGTCGAATGTGGAGGCGCGCGAAAGTGTGGCAATTAAGCCCGGGAGAGTCACCGGAGCATTCTACGCAACCCAGCTGACAGCCAACCCGGGCGATCAGGGGGAATCAGGGGGCGTGGAACTTCTGCTGCGCGGCGGCGACGCCCTCGGCTGCGATGAGTTCGATCGCGTCGGCGGCATCCGTCAACAGGTTGGGCAGAGCCGAACGTTCCGGGGACGTGAAGTCGTGCAGCACGAAGTCCGCGGCCGGCTGCCGGCCAGGCGGGCGCCCAATGCCGACGCGGATGCGGATGAACTCGTTCGTACCCGCTGCGGCGATGATGTCGCGCAGGCCGTTGTGGCCGCCGTGGCCGCCGCCGACCTTGATCTTCATCGTGTCGAACGGAAGGTCAAGGTCGTCGTGGATGACGATCAGGTGCGCGGGCTCCAGCGAGTAGAAGCGAAGCAGCGCGGCCACCGGCCCTCCGGACACGTTCATGAACGTGTTCGGCTTGGCCAGCACCAGCTTCGGCCCCCCGGGGAAACTGCGCCCCTCGGCGACCGACGAATTCGTTTTGTGGTTCCTGAAAGCCGCCGACAGGCGGTCGGCGAGCACGGCAGCCACCATGTGGCCGACATTGTGTCGGTTACCGGCGTAGTCGGGCCCGGGGTTACCGAGCCCGACTACGAGCCAAAGATTGTCGTCCAGGGGAATCCTCCGCTTACGACGAAACCAGAAGGGGATGACTACTCGGCGGGAGCGGCCTCGGCGTCGCCCTCGGCGGCCTCGGCCTGTTCTTCCTCTTCCTCTTCTTCCTCGGCCGGCAGGTGCACGAACACGACGACGGCGTCTTCGTCGGAGATGAGCGTGGCGCCCGTGGGGAGCACGACGTCCTTCGCGCGGATCTGGTCGCCGTCTTCGAGGCCCTCGACGGAGACCGGGAGGTTCTGCGGGATGCTGGTGGCCTCGACCTCGAGCAGGAGGGTCTTGGTGTCCAGGTCGGCGATGGTGCCGGGGGCCGACTCGCCGTTCAGGTGCACGGAAACCTCGACCTGAACCTTCTCACCCTTGCGGATGACGATCAGGTCGAGGTGCTCGATGATCTGGAGGAACGGGTCCTTCTGGACGTCCTTGACCAGGGTCAGATGGCTCTTGCCATCGATGTCCAGCTCGAGGACGGCGTTCGCGCGGCGCAGCAGCAGGCCGATCTGGTGCGCGGGGAGCGCGACGTGAACCGGGGTGGTGCCGTGGCCGTACATGACGGCGGGGATCTTGCCCAGCACGCGCAGCTTGCGGGCCGCACCCTTGCCGAACTTCACGCGCAGGTCGGCGACAATCTTGTTGGTGGCGTCAGCCATGGTGTTTCTCCTTGCGGACCGCTACGGCCCAGATCTGATTTGCGGACGATGCCCGCAAAGGTGGGTACTGGTTCATTTTCAACTCGAACGCGTGTCAGCGTGAGGAAAGGCCGTGAAGCATTCCGCCGCGTCGATAACGGATGCCGCACCCTCGGTTTCCCGGCGGGCGGCAGCCCTCGCCGAAGTTCAACTCCTCAGTCTAGCGGAGGCGACGGCGCGCGGCGAACGCGCGCAGCGGCATCCGTCACCGGCGCCGCCCGCGTCACTCCACGTCACGGCCATGGGCCGAGCGACTAGCCTTGAAGGAGTTCTGAGAAGAGATAGCTGAAGGAGCAAACGTGGCCGAAACCGGCGCAGCACAGGCAAACATTGGCGTAGTGGGACTGGCGGTGATGGGCTCGAACCTCGCCCGCAACCTGGCCAGCCGTGCGGGCAACACCGTGGCGGTGTACAACCGCTCCCCGGAGCGCACCCGCCTGCTCACGACCGAGCACCCCGAGGCCGGCTTCGTCGCCTCAGAGACCATCGAGGAGTTCGTGGCGTCGCTGCAGAAGCCGCGTACCGCGATCATCATGGTGCAGGCCGGTGCGGGCACGGATGCCGTGATCAGCCGACTGACCACCCTGTTCGAGCCCGGCGACATCATCGTGGACGGTGGCAACGCCGACTTCCAGGACACCATCCGCCGCGAGAAAGAGGTGCGCGCCACGGGCGTGAACTTCGTCGGCGCCGGCATCTCCGGCGGCGAAGAGGGTGCCCTCAAGGGCCCCAGCATCATGCCCGGCGGCTCGGTGGAGGCCTACAAGACCCTCGGCCCGATCCTCGAATCGATCGCAGCCGTCGTCGACGGCGTCCCCTGCGTCACTCACATCGGCACGGATGGCGCCGGTCACTTCGTCAAGATGATCCACAACGGCATCGAATACGCCGACATGCAGCTCATCGCGGAGGCCTACGACCTGCTCCGCAAGGTGACCGGGCACTCCCCCGCCGCCATCGCCGACGTGTTCACCGAGTGGAACGAGGGTGACCTCGAGAGCTACCTGATCGAGATCACCGCCGAGGTGCTGCGCCAGGTCGACGCCAAGACCGGCCTGCCATTCATCGATGTCGTGCTCGACGAGGCCGGCTCGAAGGGCACCGGCGTGTGGACCGTGCAGAACGCGCTCGACCTGGGCGTGCCCGTCGGCGGCATCGCCGAGGCCGTCTTCGCCCGCGCCGTGTCCAGCCACCCGGAGCAGCGCGTCCCCGTGCGCGCCGCCATCACCGCGCGCCCGGAAATCGCCGTCGTCGGCCACACCTTCCAAGACGACGTGCGCCAGGCGCTCTACGCGTCGAAAGTCGTTGCCTATGCCCAGGGCTTTGACGCGATCATCGCCGGTGCGAAGAAGTACGGCTGGACCGTGGACAAGGGCGCCATCGCCACGATCTGGCGCGGCGGCTGCATCATCCGGGCCCAGTTCTTGAACCGCATCGTCGACGCCTACGCCAACGACCCGTCGATCGCCTCCCTGCTCGCCGACCCGTACTTCGCTCAGGCCGTCGCCGACGGCGAGTCGGCGTGGCGCCGCGTGGTCTCGACGGCGGCACTGTCGGGCATCCCGGTTCCCGGCTTCGCGTCGGCGCTCAGCTACTTCGACTCGCTCGCGAGTGAACGGCTCCCCGCCGCACTCGTGCAGGGCCAGCGCGACTTCTTCGGCGCACACACCTATAAGCGCGTCGACATGCCCGGAACCTTCCACACCCTGTGGTCGGGGGACCGCAGCGAGATCAATACCGAGGGCTCCTCGCTCTAGAGCCGCTCCTCCGGTGGCGCAACTGTTGCCGGAGCGGACGAGTGTTGCCCGCACACCGGCAACAGTTGTCCGCTCCGGCAACAGTTTTATGCGCTGGCAACACCTGTGTGTCAGCCGGCAGATTATCGGAGGACCGGGAGCCCTGCGGTTGTGAGGATGCGCAAGAGCGACCCGCGCTGGCGCACATCGGAGGGACCCCAGCGGGCCATGCGATTGCCCTCCGAGCGGAGGTCATCCTCGCGCACCTTCTCCCGGGTGACCGCTTCCCCGGGCGTGAGTCCCCGGAGATACTCCGCCTTCAGGTATTTGCCCTGCCCGTCGAACTCCCCGATCAGACGATAGGCCGGCCACTCGAAGTCGGTGAAGTAGAAGCCGCCGCGAGGGTTGCGATGGCACGTCTGCAGCAGGGGATCGGGGAAGCCCAGCTCGAAGATCGCCACGCGACTGAGCGATTCACCCGGTTGTCCGCATTGGGCCGTCCGAAGCGGATGGCCCGTTCCGCCTTCACCCACCCCCGGGGCGACACCGACTCCTGGAGTTTCTCGCGCAGCACCTCGTCCGTCAGGAAGACCTCCGGGGATGCACTTCGCTGATTGAGGGCATGATCGATCGCGACGACGGCTGTGGCGAAACTCCTGGTGCGCGCCAGGTCGAGCAGGGTGCGCGCGGGACTGGTCACGAGCATCCCGTCGATGTCGACGATGTCACCGTCGGGAACGTCGATGCGGTGGACCGTCACGCCATTCTTGCTCCGCGCCCGGGACTGCGGAGGTGCGAGCACGTGCACCGTGCTCGGCCAGGCCTCGGCCAGGGGAATCCCCCACACGGCCGCCGCCGATTGATGGCTGATCAGAGGGTCGCGCGTTCGCGTGGCGACGACCGCGCGGATCTCGGCGAGGTGCCTCTGTCGCGGTGGGAGCGGCCCCCAGTGTTCCGTCGTGGTGAAGACACCGCGGCGTAGCCGTAGCGCACTCCTCCCGAACTGCGCCTCGCGCCGAAACTGCCGGTCGCCTGACTCCGTGGCGGCGGCCCCGCCCGAGAGGTACAGCCCGGTGTGCTCGTCGATTCGCGCGTCAGCCATCTGCCGAGGTTCGCGGTGTGAAGCGGGTACGGTGCCGCTCCCCCCGTGTTCCGTGGGGCCCGCGCGGCCCGGGGAGCCTGGGGAGGGGTGGCCGCGTCGCTCCCGGCGGAACAAACGTTGCCGCAGCGGACGACTGTTGCCCGCACACCGGCAACAGTCGTCCGCTGGGGCAACTGTTGGGGAGGTTCAGCACGAAGCAGCCTTGTTTGCGATACTGGGAGCCTGATGACGAGCGACGACCACCCCGAACTCTCCGGTTACGAGCCGCTGGATGCCGGCCGGCCCCTGCGCAGTCCGCGCACCCTCCTGATCATGCGCATCGCCGTCGTGCTCGGGCTCGTGGCGCTGATCGTGCCCGGCATCCTGACGAGCGTGCAGGTGGCGACGACCACGGCCGCCAATGCGTGCAGCGTGGCCACGGCTCGGTACTATCCGGGCGCCGTCGACTTCGACGCCCGCTTCGAGCTGAACGGTCCGGGCGGCTTCGGCTGGCAGTGCTACGCGATCGATCTGAACGAGCGCGAGACGTATGTCGTGCCGCTCGGCATCATTCCCTCGGCGCCCCGGGCGCCCAGCACCGAGATGCCGGTGTAGACCCGGTCCCGATCAGGACTGAGCCCCGACAGGCTGATGGCCGGTCACCGACATCCGTCGACGACCGGCCGGGGTTCGCTGTGCGAAGGGCCCGCGGCTATGCGGCGCCGTCGAACATCGAGGTGACGGAACCCTCGTCGAAGACCTCGTGGATGGCCCGCGCCAGAAGCGGCGCGATCGGCAGTACGGTGAGTGTGGGGAAGCGCTTCTCCTCGGGGATCGGCAGGGTGTCGGTGACGACGACCTCGGAGATCGCGGGATTCTGCAGCAGCTCCAGCGCCGGGTGGCTGAACACGGCGTGGGTGGCGGCGACGACGACGCCGATCGCGCCGGCGGCGCGCAGGGCCTCGGCGGCGAGAACGATTGTGCGGCCGGTGTCGATCATGTCGTCGACGATCAGGCAGACGCGACCCTCGACCTGGCCGACGATCTCGTGCACGGAGACCCGGTTGGAGACCTTCGGGTCGCGACGCTTATGGATGATGGCCAGCGGGGCGCCGAGCTTGTCGCTCCAGATGTCGGCGACGCGCACGCGGCCCATGTCGGGCGAGACGACCGTCAGGGTGGCCGGGTCGAGCTTCTCCTTGAAGTGCTCGAGCAGCACGGGCATGGCGAAGAGGTGGTCGACGGGGCCGTCGAAGAAGCCCTGGATCTGGGCGGCGTGCAGGTCGACGGCCATGATCCGGTCGGCTCCGGCGACCTTGAACAGGTCGGCGATCAGCCGGGCCGAGATCGGCTCGCGGCCGCGGCCCTTCTTGTCCTGGCGGGCGTAAGGGTAGAACGGCGCCACGACCGTGATGCGCTTTGCGGAGGCCCGCTTGAGCGCGTCGACCATGATCAGCTGTTCCATCAGCCACTCGTTGATCGGGTCGGTGTGCGACTGGATCACGAAGGTGTCCGAGCCGCGCACGCTCTCATCGAATCGCGCGTAGATCTCGCCGTTCGCGAAGGTGCGTGCGTCGGTGTGAACGAGTTCCGTACCAAGTTCCGTGGCGATGTCCAGTGCCAGTTGCGGGTGTGCTCGCCCCGAAACCAATACAAGTCGCTTTTCGCCGCTGGTCTTGATTCCAGACACCTAGTCTCCACTCTTTGCCGCAGCCGCCGCCGCATCGGTTCCTGGGCGGTTGGTCTGTACCCAGCCGTCCATATTGCGTTGTGGGGCCACGGTGAGGCCCAAGGCCCCGGCCGGCACGTCCTCACGGACGATTGTTCCGGCACCCGTGTACGCCCCGTCCCCAATCCTAATCGGCGCGACGAACACGTTGTGCGACCCGGTGCGCACGTGGGACCCGATCTCACTGTGGTTCTTGGTCACACCGTCGTAGTTAGCGAAGATCGTGCCGGCCCCGATGTTCGATCCCACTCCCACGGTCGCGTCGCCGACGTAGCTGAGGTGCGGCACTTTGCTACCCACGCCGATGGTCGCGTTCTTGGTCTCGACAAAGGTACCGATCTTGCCGTCAGCGCCCAGATTCGTGCCCGGGCGCAGATAGGCGAACGGACCGACGGATGCGCCGGCGCCGATGACCGCGAGCGTCGCATCCGTGCGCTTCACCACCGCGTTCTCGCCGATTTCACAATCGAGAAGGGTGGTGTCCGGGCCGATCACGGCACCGGTCTCGATCACGGTCGAACCGAGGATCTGCGTGCCCGGCCGGATGATGACATCCGAAGCCAGCTTCGCCTTGAGGTCGATCCAGGTGGTGGCAGGATCCTGCACGGTCACGCCGGCCAGCTGCCAGCCGTAGACGATGAGGCCGTTCAGCTGGCGCGCGGTCTCGCTGAGCTGGGACCGGTCGTTGATGCCGGCCACCAGCCAGGCGTCGGCGACCGGCACGGCCCGCACTTCGGCCCCGGCCTGTCGCAGTAGCCCGACCACGTCGGTGAGGTACTTCTCTCCCTGCGCGTTCTCGGTGGTGACGTTGGCCAGCTGCTCGCGCAACTCGGCTACGCGGAAGACGTAGACCCCGGCGTTCGTCTCGGAGATGGCACGTTCCTCGGCCGTCGCATCCTTCTGCTCGACAATGCGGTCGAAGGCGCCCTCTTCGGAGCGCACGATGCGGCCATAGCCGGTGGCGTCTTCCGGAAAGGAGGAGAGCACGGTGGCCGAGACGTCCCGGTCGCGGTGCGCAGCGACGAAACTGGCCAGCGTGGCCGCGTTGAGCAGCGGCACGTCGCCGCTGACCACGAGCACGTCGCCCTCGAAGTCATCGGGGAGAGCGGTGATGGCCTGCTCCACGGCCCGTCCGGTGCCGGGCAGCTCGTCCTGGTCGACGATCAGGCTCTCGGGCAGGTCCTTGCCGACGAGGGCGGCCAGCTGGTCGCGCTCGTGGCGCACCACGGTGACGACGTGTGCCGCTTCGAGGGCGCGGGATGTCGCCAGCACATGGCTGAGAATGGGCAGACCGGCCAGCTCGTGCAGCAGTTTCGGAGTGTTTGATTTCATGCGGGTGCCCTGGCCGGCGGCCAGCACGACGATTGCGAGTCGGGAATCAGTCACGGGGTTTCCTCTAGCTTCGGTGGAGCCGCCCGGGGAAGACCGGATGGTGACGCCATGCAGTGCTCCGCCGCCAGGACTCGAACCTAGACCTAACAGCTCCAAAGGCTGTCGTGCTGCCATTACACCACGGCGGAATTCGTCGACCGAGGGCCGACCAACGGTGACAAGTCTGCCAGATATCGCGCCGATAGCGCGCCCCGGCGCTCCTGGGACGCGCTCCTGCGCCGGTTGGCGTGCCCGAGCGGGATAATAGACGGATGCCCGCACATGACGAAGTCGACCGGATCGTTGACGCCTGGCTGCGCGAACGGCCCGACCTCGACTTCGCACCGCTTCAGGTGCTGTCGCGCGTGGCCCGTCTGTCCAAGCACCTGGACCGCGCCCGCCGCACCGCGTTCTCCCGCTCAGAGTTGGACTCCTGGGAGTTCGACGTGCTCTCGGCGCTGCGCCGCGCGGGGGCACCCTACGAGCTGAGCCCGAAGGCCTTGCTGCAGCAGACGCTGGTCTCCAGCGGCACGATGACCAACCGGATCGACCGGCTCGTCGAGCGCGGGCTGGTCACCCGGCGCACGGACCCCAATGACGGACGCGGCATTTTCGTGGGGATGAACCCGGCCGGGCTCACCCGGGTGGATGCCGCCATCACCCGGCTGGTCGACGCCGAGGCCGAATTGCTCGCCATGCTGTCGCCGAGCGAGCAGGCCGGTCTCGCGACCCTGCTGCGCAAGCTCAGCCTCGGCTTCGACTGAGTTATTTCGCGATCGAGGCCTTGGGAAAGTCCCGCCAGGTGCGGAAGAAACGCGCCTCCACGGCGGCGGCCCCGTTCTGTTCCACGGCGTGCAGCCGACCGTAGCTGAAGGCGTTCTCACCCTGCAGGTACGCGGCCATGCCGAGCCGGAGCAGCTCCTCCCGGGCGACGACGCTGTCCTGATGGTCGCCGAGGGTGTCCTGCACCTGCCGGGCCGCGGCCACGAGCCGCACCGCTCGGCTGCGCCGCAGCGGCGTGGCCGTCTCGGCCGCGTAGCGCAGCTGCTTGGCCCGTTTGCGCGCCTCGTGCAGCGCCTCGTCGCGCACAGCGCCCGACGGGGTGCCTTGCGCAAGGAAAACGGATGCGCGCAGCCGCTTCCAGTCCGCGCGGATCAGTTCGGGGATGACGATGCTCGCGGGCTTGTCCGCCGGAGGGAGCAGCGGCGGGGTGGCCAGCACGGCGTCGAGTGTGTCGAGCAGCCGGAAGTACCGCTCGGAGTCGAGGGCGGCGAGGGTCTGGCTGCAGGCGCCCCGGATGACCGCGGCGAAGTGTTCGTCGATGCGCTCCGTCAGCGGACCCACGACGAGTCCGGCCGGTCCCTGCCCGAGCCTGTGGGCGAGGCGCTGCCGGATAACCTCCGCGTCCCGGGGGGCGCCGAGCGAGGCGGCCAGCCAGCGCAGCTCGTTGCGGAGGGGCCCGGTGACCGCGGTGTCCAGACAGTCCCGGTAAGTGGACAGGGCCGAGCGCAGGCGGCGGGTGGCCACGCGCATCCGGTGCACGCCGTCCGCGTCGTTCTCTCGGACCCGGGCATCCTGGGTGCCGATCGCCCGCACCTGTTCGTGCACGTACTTCAGCAGCACGGTGCCGGCGGAGCTCTTGCGGGTCGGCCGAGGTACTGGGACCGTGACGAAGGGCGGCAGAGCGTCGCCGAGGGCGCGGGCAAGTTTGGACGGGGTCCCGGATGGCTCCACGCCGACCGACGCGAGCCGCGCCTGGGCGGCGTCGAGCAGGTCGCGGGAGCCGTGCACGAGCTCGACCTCCCATTCCCGCCAGGTCTGGCTGAGCGGCTCCGGCGCGAGCCGGTCGGCCTGCACCTCGTCGTCGCACACCTCGGCGAGCACCTGGTCGTCCTCGCCGACGAGTTCGTGCACCGTGCGTCGGGTGCGGAGCCGCACCACGGGCACCAGTGTGCGGCCGCGGAGCACCGCGCGCACGAGGTTGAGGATGGCCTCCGGGATGTGCTCCGGGTGCTCGCCCAGCGGCTCCCGAATCTCGCGACGCTCGTCAACGGCGACCGGGAGCTTGAGGTGCCAGCCGGCGTCGTCTCCCCCGGTGCGGCGGCGCAGGGTCAGCCGCCGGCTGGCGAGGACCATGTCGATGCTGTCGTAGTAGAGGGCATCGAGGTGGTGCTCGACGGGCGGCTCCACGTGGGTGACGCCCGGCAGGTCGTGCAGGGGCGGCAGCGTCGTCGCCGGGTTGACGTCGAAAGTGCGTTCGATCTCGGCATAGCCAGCGGAAGTCATGCTTCAGTGTAATTCGGCCAGGCGGCCCGGAGGGGAAAAGCGGACCCCCAGTTTCCGGCCGGTTCTCAGATCCCAGGCCGCCGATCGTTACCCGAACCGGCCGTTGACGTAGTCCGCGGTGCGCGGGTCGATCGGGTTGCCGAACATGGCGTCGGTGGGTCCGTGTTCCACGATCCCGCCGGGCGTGCCCTGAGCGGCGAGGAAGAAGGCGCAGTTCTGCGAGACGCGCTGCGCCTGCTGCATGTTGTGGGTCACGATCACGATGGTCACCTCCCGGGCGAGTTCGAGCATGGTCTCCTCGATCACCCGCGTCGACGTGGGGTCGAGGGCCGAGCACGGTTCGTCCATGAGCAGGATGCGCGGAGTCACCGCCAGGGATCGGGCGATACACAGGCGTTGCTGCTGGCCGCCGGACAGCCCGCCGCCCGGCGCCCGAAGACGGTCCCGCACTTCCTTCCACAGGCCGGCCTTGGTCAGGCAGCTCTCCACGAGGTAGTCCTTCTCGTCGTTCGAGGCACGCTGGCCGGTGAGGGTGAGGCCTGCGATGACGTTGTCGTAGATCGACATCGCCGGGAAAGGGTTGGGCTTCTGGAAGACCATCCCGATGTGTTTGCGGGCGTCGACGAGCTTGCGTTCCGGGTCATAGATGTCTACGCCGTCGAGGAGCACCTCTCCGGCCAGGCTCGCGGAGGGAACGAGCTCGTGCATCCGGTTCAGGATGCGCAGGAACGTCGACTTGCCGCAGCCCGACGGCCCGATCAGCGAGGTGATGACGCCCGCGGGCATCACGAGGTTGACCCGGTCGAGAACCTGACGCTCGCCGAACCAGGCGGAAACGTTGCGGCCTTCGAGGGTGGCCAGTGGGGCAAGGTCCCCCACAGCCGCGTGGCCCGGGGCTTCCGGGGACAGGTCCTGGCCGGCCGGGCGTTTGCGCCACGGCACGGACAGGCGACTCGTCAGGGTCGGCGCGGCGGATCGAGCCGGCGGGCGCAGCCTGCTGTCTCGCTGCCGTGGCGCCTTCGGTAGCGGCAGCACCTGCGTCGCGTCAGCGTTGATCATTTCGTCGTTCATGGACTCCATCGTTTCTACAGAAGGTTCGGAAGCAGGCGCACCACCTGGTCGGCCACGAACAGACCGCCCACGGTGACGACGGGGAGGAAAACCGTCCAGGTTTTGCGGAGGCCGACGCGTCGATAGGCCCATACGGCGGCAACTTCGACCAGCAGCAGGAACTGCAAGGCGAACACAAGCGCCCACACCGTTCTGGTGTCAGTGGCGAGCTCCCGGTCGACGGCAGGCAGGGTCACGAATGTGGTCGCTCGGACGCCCGCCGGTTTCGTTTCCGAAACGAGCTCAGCATCCACCCGGGCGATCCCGCTCGGCACAAACGCGGGGCCGCGAGCCGTCTCGAGGACGAGGCGGCTTTTCCCCGCGCCGAGGGGAGCGGGCATGGGGTCGCCCGCGTACCGCACGCCGAGAACGGAGAATTCCTGACGGCCCTGCCCGGTGATGACGGTGAACTGCTGCCCCGGTCGTAACTCCTGCAGTCGGGCGAAAGGGCCGCCGTAGGCAGCGGCGCGGCCCATGATGACGCTGTAGCCGGCCTGGCCCGGCAACACGGTATCGCGGCGGTGGCCCGGTCCGGCACGCAGGGTACCGGAGTCGGTTCCTTCGACGACCACCTCGTGCACCCCGATCGAGGGAATGTCGATCAGCGCCACTGGGGCTCCGGCCTCGAGCAGAACCTGGTCCACGGTGCCCTCGCTGACCGGGGCCGTGCCCTGAGCGAGCTCTGCTCGCAGCGAGTTCGTCAGCTGCTGCTGCGAGACGAAGTGCTGCACTTGGCCGAAAATCGTGAGGTTGGCGAGAAAGCCGAAGATGAGCACGGCAACGATCGTGAGCGTGGTGCGGATGGCCTGATCGCGCGCGCTCAGCACCACGGGTGCGCGCGGGGGCACGGGCATGCGCCGCGGCGGCGTTGGCAGCTTCGGTCGCCGGAGCGTTGTGGCGATCGTCACGATGTGACCGGCCCGTAGCCGGGTGCGAGGTCGGGCAGTGGGCGTTGTAACCGGCGGAGCCGAAGCAACTGGCGCACCGCCAGGACGAGCGCTGCCAGGAGCACGAGCATCGCCGTGAGGAACCACGGCAGGATGAGCGTGAACGAGTCGCGGGTCAGCGACCAGAGGGCCGTGCCGGCGATGTCCACGGGCGGAGTCATCGTCACGTGGCCTCGGAAGAAGGTCCACTGGCCGACATCTTCGAAGGTTGCCCTCATGGTGCGTGTCTCCCCCGGTGCGAGGTTGGCTACCTCGACCGTGTCGAGCGTCTGGACGGGCAGGTTGATCGCATTGTCGAGCCAGAACCGAAGGCTCGAGGTGATCGGGGCGGTGCTGACGTTCTTCATCGTGAACTCCAGGGTCAGGTCCCCACCCTCCGGCCCGATCTGCGGAGCGGGTAGCACGGTGAGCCCGCTGACATAGAAGAAATCGTGGATGTTCGTCGGGTCCCCGCTCATACCGCTGGGCCCATTCGTGGCAGCCTCGGCGCTCGCGGGAGTCGCGGTGAGCCCGGCAAGCCCGCAAATCAAGGACATTGCGATGAGGGTCACGGCCGTCAGGCGGGGCGCGGCAGTGGTTGTGAGCACGATTAAGTTAGTCCATTCGAGGTTTCGGCATGCTGGACGCAAAGCAAACGACGGGGAAACGCGATCTCGCGCGCGAGCGCCAATGCATCGACTCAACAGACGCATAGACGCCGACGAACGCCCGAAGGCCACGGGACAACTTGTCCCGTGGCCTTCGGACGTACGGTGTGCTGTCTACTTGTCAGCGCGGCGGAAGCGACGCGCGATAATCACGCCGGCCCCGGCCGCGAGGGCGAGCATGCCCGAAGCCAGCAGCGGAAGGGTGTTGGCTGTTCCGGTCGACGCGAGCTCCTTGTCGGCTTTCGTCGCTGCGGCAACGCGCTCTGACGAGCCAGACGCCGGGTTGCCCGACGAGCCGGAGTTGAGGCCCGGCGTCACAGCAGGAACCGGAGTCGGCGTCGCGGTCGGCGTCGGCGTCGGCGTCGGCGTCACAGTCGGCGTCGGCGTCACAGTCGGCGTCGGCGTCGGCGTCGG
>NZ_PJJV01000065.1:0-75916 GCF_002929655.1 Cryobacterium sp. M23 | reverse complement strand
TTGTGTTTCTCGTGTTCCATTTGTCTATCCAATCCTGAATTCAGGAGGACTGTCCGGAAACACCGGGTCACCCCAGGCGCCACAACCGGCGTTTCCCGAAAATCTCCGCTTTTACGTGACGACGGATGCGTGCAGCGCGCCCCGCGACGGCTGCTTCCGTTCCACCACAATACGCGTTTGATCAGGTTATCCACAGGGCGCTGACGGGTGCCGATCTGGGGCATGGAATGTCAGTGGCTGCCCGTAACGTTTGTCTCATGAAGTCCTCATACAGTGAGCAGCTAGAACGCCTGGTTCGTCACTTCGACGCCATCCGGGAGACCCAGGCGGACGCCGCCCGGGTCGACGCCCACCTGCCCGAACAGGTCGATCAGGCCCGCCGGTTCGCCGAAGCCCTGGCCCGCGACGCGGCCCAGGCAACCAAAGACAAGGCCAGGGAGGGACCCCGGCCGGGGGGGGTACACAACCACCGGGTTTCGACCGGCTCAGCCATCGGCCGGCTCAGCCAGCACCGCGGCTCAGCGCGTGGTCACGGTTCCACCGAGAGAGGCGACCGCCCGCAGCAGTCGGGGACCCTCGGCGACCCAGGCCACGAGCATCACGACCAGGGATGCGGCGAAGATCCAGAATCCGGTCCAGCCGTCGTCGCTCTGCGCCGCGTACATGTGGTTCAGGTTGCGCAGGGCACCGGTGGCGAACACCAGCGTGACGTGGATCACGATGAATGCAAGGAAAAAGACCATCACGCCCACGTGCACGGCCCTGGTCGGGCGCAGCGGGATCAGTTCTCCAAGCCGGCGCGACGTGCAGAGCGGTGACAGACGGATGCCCGAGGCCAAGGCGAGCGGCGCGGCCACGAACACGATGCTGAAGTAGCTCAGAGTTTGTAGCGCGTTGTAGTTCACCCAGCCGTCGGTGATCGGCCAGTCCAGCGAGGCGTACTGGAGGGCGGCCGAGAGCGCATTCGGAATGATGTCCCAGCTGACCGGCACGATGCGCACCCACTGACCGGTGACGAACAGCAGCACGTAGAAGACGATCCCGTTGAGTACCCAAAGGGCATCCACCGCGAGGTGCAGCCAGAGGTTGATACCCAACCGGCGGGGGGCACGTCGGGTTCGAAAAAGGCCGGTGTTGCGCCGGGTCCAGAACATGCTCGGGCGCCCGGCCGTGCGGATCTGCCAACCCGAACGCACGATGAAGAGCAGGAAGAAAACATTCAGGCCGTGCTGCCAAGCCAGCCACGCGGGGAAGCCGACGGGGGCCCACGACGGCAGCGGCGAGGCCCCCGGGAAGTCGACCAGGAACTCCTGCGCCATCGGCAGGGAACGGATGCCCCGGGCGGCGAGCACGACGGCGACCAGCAGGATGATCGCCAGCGGGATTGCCCAGACCAGATTGAACCAGAGGTTCCGGGCGTGCGGCATGGTGAGGCTTTCTAGTCAGACGAATCAAAGAGGATGTCGGCACATGCTCAGCGGGGCTCTGCCATCATCGGCCATTCTGCGCCAGCGGTGCGCTTGGTGCACAAAGCAACGACATCTGGTACCGACGAGAACAGCCGCCTCCAAGCATCCGGTCAGTGGCTGTTCCCCGGTCGGTACGGGTCAGTCGAACCAGAGGGCCAGTTCGCGGTCGGCCGACTCGGGCGAGTCGGAGCCGTGCACGAGGTTCTGCTGCTCCTTGGTGCCCCAGTCTCGGCCGAAGTCGCCGCGGATGGTGCCGGGAGCCGCGGTGGTCGGGTCGGTTGTGCCGGCCAGGGAGCGGAAGCCCTCGATCACGCGTTCGCCGGCGATGCGCAGCACGAGGATCGGACCGCTTTCCATGAACTCCACGAGAGGTTCGAAGAACGGCTTGCCCTGGTGCTCGGCGTAATGCTCGGCCAGCAGGGACCTGTCGGCCTGCACGAGCTTCGCGTCGACGAGGGAGTACCCCTTCTGCTCAATGCGACGCAGGATCTCGCCGGAGAGGTTGCGGGCAACGCCATCCGGTTTGACCAATACGAGAGTTTCCTGGACCTGGGTGCTCATGAGTTCTCCTTCTCGTTGTTCTCGTTGTTGGGAAAGTTCTGGTTCTGGTTGTCGATCCGGGAGCCGGCGATCATGCAGTACGCCCACATGGCGGCGAACATGCCGCCGACGAAGAACATGGCCGGGTTGAGGAAGCCGGCGGCCACCATGATCAGCTGGAGGATCCAGCCGACCACGTAGGCCCACTCGTAACGGAGCAGCGCGAGCACGGCGACCATGGCCAGCCCCAGCACGGCTCCCCCACCGAGGGCGAGCCACGGCGGCAACGCCTGCAGACCGAAGATCACCAGGGCGGCGAGGGCAACCACGATGACCTCGAAGCCGAGCACGATCGTCGCGAGCGTGCGCTTCACCGAGCGGGGAGCGGACGTCATTTCGCCAGCCATTCCCGTGCGTCGGCCAGAATGATGGCTTCGCCGACGAGGGTGATCGACCCGGTCACGATCACAGCCCGCTTGGGCGACTCGAGAGCCCAGTCCCTGGCGGAGTCGAGGGCCTGCGCGAGGTCGTCGAACCGGACGGTTGTCTCCTCGCTGCCGAGGTCGGCGATCAGGTCGGCGAGGTCGTCGACGCCGATCGCGCGCTCGGACTGCGACTGTGTGACGTGAAACCGCACCACCTTGGACTGCAGCGCGGTGATGATGCCGGTCGCATCCTTGTCGGTGAGGATGCCCACCACGGCCACAATCTCGTCGAAGTCGAAGTAGTCGGCCAGTGCAGTGCTGAGGGCGGCCGCTCCGTGCGGGTTGTGCGCGGCATCCACCAGGACGGTCGGTGCGATTCCGATCAGTTGCAGGCGTCCGGGCGAGGTGACCTGCGCAAGGCCCTCCTCGACCAGGTCCTGCGAGAGCGCCGTGGTGCCGGCCCCGAGGAAGGACTCGACGGCGGCGATCGCGACGGCCGCGTTCTGCGCCTGGTGCGTGCCGTACAGCGGCAGGAACAGGTCCGAGTAGGTGCCGGCGAGGCCGCGCACCGAGATGAGCTGCCCGCCCACGGCGACCTGGTTTTTGAGCAGGGCGAAATCCTCGCCCTCACTGGCCAGGGTCGACTCGGTCAGCTCGGCGGCCCGCTCGAGTTCGGCCTGCGCCGCCTCGCCCTGCCGGGCGGAGACCACGGCGGCGGACGGCTTGATGATGCCGGCCTTGGTGCGGGCGATCTCGGCGATCGTGTTGCCGAGGCGGAGCGTGTGGTCGAGGGCGATGGGCGTGAACACGGCCACCTGCCCGTCGGCGACGTTGGTGGAATCCCACTCGCCGCCCATGCCGACCTCGATCACGGCGACGTCGACGGGGGCGTCGGCGAAGCAGGCGAAGGCCAGCACGGTGAGCGCCTCGAAGAAGGTGAGCACGTCGTCGCCTGCCGCCTCGAGCTCCGCGTCGACCATGGCCAGGAAGGGTTCGATGTCGGCCCAGTTCGCGGCCAGGGCCTCATCGGTGATGAACTCCCCGTCGATCACGATGCGCTCGTTGAGCCGCACCAGGTGCGGGCTCGTCATCAGTCCGGTGCGCAGCCCGTAGGCGCGCACGATGCTCTCGGTGATGCGGCTCGTGCTTGTCTTGCCGTTGGTGCCGGTGATATGGATCACCGGGTAGACGGTCTGAGGGTCACCCAGCAGTTCGAGCGCCCGACGGGTCGGGGCCAGACGCGGCTTCGGCGCACCCTCGCCCACGCGGGCGAGGAGGGCGGCGAAGACGGCGTCCCCGGCCTCACGGCCGGCGTCGGAGGACTGGCGCGGCCTCTTCGATCCGGGCTTCTTCGATCCGGGCTTCTTGGGTTCAGACATGGACGAGTCCGTTCTCTCGGGCGACGGCGACCAGGACGGTCCCCCGGTTGGCATAGTGACCAGCCTCGTAAAGCACGTAGTGCTCGACGGGGAAGCCGACCAGGCTCTGCAGCCATTCGGACGGCAGGCCGTGCGCCAGGCTGTCATCGGACACCTCGGTGGCCACATGGGTGGCGAACCGGAGGGTCAGGGTCTCCGCGGCGACGTCGACGTCGACGTCGGCCGCAAGGGCGAAGGTCGCGGCGTCTTCGGCGGAGTAGAAGACGAGGTCGAGACGGATGCGGTCGCTCACTTCGAATCCGGCCGACTTGCGGGTGTCCTGCACGGCGCGGACCAGGTCGCGGGCGAAGCCCTCCGCCTCGAGTTCCGGGGTGGTCTGCGTCTCCAGCAGCACGAAACCGCCGCCCGCCAGGAGCGCCAGAGCCGGGGCATCCGCCGCCGTGTCGTCAGCGACGGCGGAACCGTCGGCCGGACCGGTCTGCAGCACGAGTTCGTACTCCCCAGCGGCGAGCGGGGTACCGCCGGCGGTGACGACGCCGTCGGTTTCGCTCCAGTCGCCGGCGCGGGCGGCCTTGATGACCTGCTGCACCTGCTTGCCGAGTCGCGGGCCGGCTGCCCGGGCGTTCACGGTGAGCCGGGAGGTGATGCCGTAGGCGCTCGCGCTGTCGTCGGCCAGTTCGACCAAACGCACGCTCTTCACATTCAGCTCGTCGCGCAGGATGCCCTCGAACGGGGCCAGGGCCGCCGTGTCGGCGGTGACCACGGTCAGGGTGGCCAGCGGCAGACGCACGCGCAGCCCGGACTGCTTGCGCAGTGACAACACGGTGGAGCTGATGGTGCGCACCTGGTCCATCGCGGTGACGAGAACGGCATCGGCCGGGAACAATTCGGCGTCGGGCCAATCGGTCAGGTGCACGCTGCGACCGCCGGTGAGGCCCTGCCAGATACGCTCGGTGACGAGCGGGAGCATCGGGGCGGCCACCCGCGTCACCGTTTCGAGCACGGTGTAGAGCGTGTCGAAGGCCTCGTTTGCGGTGGATGAGACCGTCGAGACCGAGACAGAGGCCCCGGCGCCGGCCCAGAACCGGTCGCGCGAGCGGCGAACGTACCAGTTGGTGAGCACGTCGGCGAAGTCCCGGATTCGAGCGGTCGCCTGGGTGCTGTCGAGGTTCTCGAGGTCGGCAGTGACCTCCACGATCAGATCGCGGGTCTTGGCCAGCAGGTAGCGGTCGAGCACGTCGGTCGAGTCGGTGCGCCAGGTGGCGTCGTAGCCGTTCTCGCCGGACGCGTTGGCGTAGAGGGAGAAGAAGTACCAGGTGCTCCAGAGCGGGAGCATAACCTGGCGGGTACCCTCGCGGATGCCCTCCTCGGTGACGATCAGGTTGCCACCGCGCAGCACGGAGGAGCTCATCAGGAACCAGCGCATGGCATCCGAGCCGTCCCGGTCGAACACCTCGTTCACGTCGGGATAGTTGCGCAGCGACTTGGACATCTTCTGGCCGTCGTTGCCGAGCACGATGCCGTGGCTGACCACGTTCTTGAAGGCCGGACGGTCGAACAGGGCGGTGGAGAGCGTGTGCAGCATGTAGAACCAGCCGCGGGTCTGGCCGATGTACTCCACGATGAAGTCGGCCGGGTTGTGGCTGTCGAACCAGTCGGCGTTCTCGAACGGGTAGTGCACCTGCGCGAACGGCATCGAGCCGGAGTCGAACCAGACGTCGAGCACATCCGTGATGCGCCGCATGGTGGACCGCCCGGTGGGGTCGTCAGGGTTGGGTCGGGTGAGCGCGTCGATATAGGGGCGGTGAAGGTCGGTGGGGCGCACGCCGAAGTCCGCCTCGAGCTCGTCGAGCGAGCCGTAGACGTCGACGCGCGGATAGTCGGGGTTGTCGCTCTTCCAGACCGGGATGGGCGAACCCCAGTACCGGTTGCGGCTGATCGACCAGTCGCGGGCGTTGCCGATCCACTTGCCGAACTGGCCGTCCTTGACGTTCTCCGGCACCCAATTGATCTCCTGGTTCAGGTCCACCAGACGGTCGCGGAAGTCCGTGACGCGCACGAACCAGCTCGACACGGCCTTGTAGATCAGCGGGTTGCGGCAGCGCCAGCAGTGCGGGTAGGAGTGCTCGTAGCTGGCCTGGCGCAGCAGGCGCCCCTCATTCTTGATCAGCTGGGTGAGCGGCTTGTTCGCGTCGCTCCAGAGCTGGCCGGCGACCTCGGGCACGTCGGAGAGGAACTTGCCGCCCGCATCGAGGGAGATGATCACCGGGATGCCGGCGGCCACGGAGATCTTCTGGTCCTCCTCGCCGTAGGCGGGCGCCTGGTGCACGATGCCGGTTCCGTCGGCGGTGGTGACGTAGTCGGCCACGACGACGGTCCAGGCGTTCTCGGTGCCCCAGACCGCGGTGTCGGCGTAGTAGTCGAAGAGGCGGTCGTAGCTGACGCCCTCCAGGGCGCTGCCGAGCACCGTGCGGGAGATCGCCGCGGTCGCCTCTGCCGCCGAGTCGTAGCCGAGGTCCTTGGCGTAGTTGCCGACCAGGTCGATCGCGATCAGGTATTCGGCGCCGAAAACCTCGGTGGTTGCGACGGATGCCGCGGCATCCGCCCCGGAAACGGCCTCCCGCAGCACGGTGGCGTCCGGGGTGCCGTTCGGCCCGGCCGGCACGACGGCATAGACGATCTCGGGGCCCACGGCGAGCGCCAGGTTCGTCGGGAGGGTCCAGGGGGTGGTCGTCCAGGCCAGGGCGCGCACGGCGGTCAGCCCGAGGGCTTCGGCCTTGGCGCCGACCAGCGGGAAGGTGACCGTGACGGTCTGGTCCTGGCGCATCTTGTAGACGTCGTCGTCCATGCGCAGTTCGTGGTTGGACAGCGGTGTCTGGTCGCGCCAACAGTACGGCAGCACCCGGTAGCCCTCGTAGGCCAGGCCCTTGTCGTGCAGGCGCTTGAAGGCCCAGATCACGGACTCCATGAAGGTGATGTCGAGCGTCTTGTAGTCGTTCTCGAAGTCGACCCAGCGCGCCTGGCGGGTGACGTACTCCTCCCACACCTTGGTGTACTTGAGCACGGAGCTGCGGGCGACGGCGTTGAAGGCCCCGATGCCCATCTTCTCGATCTCGCTCTTGTCGGTGATGCCGAGCTCGCGTTCGGCTTCGAGCTCGGCCGGCAAGCCGTGCGTGTCCCAGCCGAACCGGCGGTGCACTTGCTTGCCGCGCATGGTCTGGAAGCGCGGGAAGAGGTCCTTCGCGTACCCGGTCAGCAGGTGGCCGTAGTGCGGCAGCCCGTTGGCGAACGGCGGGCCGTCATAGAAGACCCACTCGGGGGCATCCGCACGGTTGTCCATCGACGCCTGGAAGGTGCCGTCGGCTTTCCAGAACGCGAGCACGTCGGTTTCGATCTGGGGAAAGTTCGGTGAGGGCACGATTCCGCCGGGTTGGGCGGGAGAAGCGGACTGCTGGCCTTTGGGGTACGTCATGTCTCTCCTGGACGAGTCGGGCAGGTTCTGTCATTCACAGATCTGCCCCTGTTCCACGAGGACGCCGACTCCGAACGGGATTCGTCGCGGTACCACCTCGCTTGTCTCCCGGAGCCGAGGCTTCGGAAAACCGCTTGTTCTGAGGCTGTGACGGGCCCGACCCGTTCGGTTCTACTGAGAACCGCCGCGAGGGTGGTTGCCGTTCTTCCGAAGACTCACCGGTGATAGCCGGATCACAGTCATACCCGGCAAGTCTACCCTGCGCCTACCCCCGGGTGTACAGCGCGCGGTGCCCGCACACGTCTGCTCACGGAACAGCTCGGCGAACGCTTCCTCGAGCATCGCCCGCGAGGATCCGCGGGGTCGGCCGGCCCGCCAGGGTTCCTGATCGGGCATGCAGCACCGGTGTTCTACGATGGTCCTCAATCATTTTATTTGTGGATCCCGTCCAACACGTGCACAAGGCCCCCAATCGTACGGGTCCAGCAGGTGCACACTCGGCCCATCGGGCGCCGCGGAAAGAGACTCATTATGCACACTTCGGGGTATACCCATCGCGCAGCGCGCACCCTGACCGGGCTGGTCGGCCTCGCCGCCACCGGCATCCTGCTCACCGGCTGCGCCACCGCTGAGTCCCCCGAAGCCACCCGGCCTCTCACCGGCGGCACGTTGACCTACGCATCCGGCGACGCCGAGCCCACCTGCCTGGACCCGCACGTGGGCGGCAACTACCCGCAGGCCCTGGTCAGCACGCAGTACCTTGAATCGCTTGTGTCCCGCGACGCGGACGGTGAGATCATCCCCTGGCTGGCAGATTCGTGGACCGAGAGCGCCGACGGGCTGGCCTGGGACTTCACGCTCCCCGCCGACGTGAGCTTCACCGACGGCACCCCGCTCGACGCCGCCGCCGTGCAGGCGAATATCGCGCACATCCAAGACCCGGAAACGGCCTCGTCGACCGGCTACCTCGCTCTGGGGAAGGTCACCGGCACCGAGGTGGTCTCCACCAACGTTGTGCGCCTTACGCTCAGCGAACCCGACAGCGCCCTGCTCGAATCCCTGTCACAGCCGTGGCTGGCGATCGAATCGCCCACCGCGCTGGCCCGGAGCCAGGACGAGAACTGCGCCTCCCCGGTCGGCACCGGCCCCTTCCAGGTCGAGAAGTGGGTACAGCAGGAATCGATCACCCTGGTGCGGAACGAGAAGTACAGCTCCCCGCCCGCGGATGCCGCGCACACCGGGCCTGCCTACCTCGACTCCATCGTCTGGCGCTTCATCCCCGACTCCGCGTCCCGCTACGCGGCTCTGCAGTCCGGCGACGCCGACGTGATCGACAACGCCCAGCCCGACACCATCGTGCAGGCCGAGAAGAGCGACACCATCGTGCACCTCGACGCCCCGCGCCCGGGTGCCTCGAACCGGATCGAACTGAACTCCGGCCGCGCGCCCTTCAACGACCCGCTCGTGCGGGAGGCGTTCATCCGCTCGGCGAATGTCGACGACGCCGTCACCAGCCTCTTCCGGGGCACGGCCGAGCGCTCCTACTCCGCCCTCTCCAGCGTCGAACCCCTCGCCGTGTCGGGCCCGGACCTGTTCGCGTACGACCCCGAGGCCGCCTCGGACCTCCTCGATTCCGCCGGCTGGACCGAGCGTGATTCCAACGGTTACCGGGTGAAAGACGGCGAGCGCCTCACGGTCGACTTCCCGGTGAGTACGAACCAGTCCATTCCGGCGGAGCAGTCCCTGTTCGAGCAGATCCAGGCCACCGCGAAGAAGACCGGCTTCGAGGTTGTGCTCAGCCCGATGGACCTCTCCAGTTGGTACACCGCGCTGGGCGAGAACGACTACGACGCCGTCAGCGCGCCGTACACGAAGGTCGGACCCGACGTTCTGCGCATCCTCTTCCACTCCGACGGGATCACCCCGGCACCCAGCGGCTACTTCGCCAACCACGCCCAGGTGAACGACCCGGCCATCGACGCCCTACTCACCCAGGCCGGCCAGGTGACGGATGCCGATGAACGCGCCGCCCTCTACGCCGACGCGCAGAACCAGGTGCTCGCGGGCTTCTACATCCTGCCGCTCTTCGACCAGCAGAACCACTACCTGCTCGGCACCGATGTGGTGGGCGCGCGGGCGTTGCCGACCGTGTCGACGCCCACGTTCTACGATGCGTGGCTGAAGTAGCACGGGCAGCCCGGGTCGTCCTGGCCCGCCTGGGAGGGGCGGTGCTGGTGCTCTGGATGGTGGCCACGCTCACCTTTTTCGCCATCCGTCTGATCCCCGGAGACCCGGCCGAGGCCATCCTGGGTGGCCCCGGCTCGCAGACCTCCCCGGAGGCGCTCGCCGCGGTGCGGGCGGAATACGGGCTCGACCAGCCCGTGCTCGTGCAGTACCTGGCACAGTTGGCTCGCCTGGCCACCGGGGATCTTGGCCGCTCCTACTCACTGAACCAGGACGTCGCCCCGCTCCTGGTCGGCCAGCTCGGCGGCACCCTGCTGCTGGCCGTGCTCGCCCTCGCTGTGGCCTGGCTCCTCGCCCTCGGGCTGGCCACCTGGTCGACCCGCGGCGGGCGCGTCGCCTGGTACCTGGGCTCCGGTCTGGAGATCGTGGCTGCCGCGCTCCCTCACTTCTGGCTCGCGACGGCGCTGATCGTGCTGTTCAGCGTCTGGCTGGGCTGGCTGCCGCCGATCAGTACCTCCGGGGTTTCCGGGCTGGTGCTGCCGGTGCTCACCCTCGCCGTGCCGCTGGCCGGGTTCCTTGGCCAGATCATGCGGGAGTCCCTGTTCACCGCGCTGGAATCCCCATTCGTGCTCTCCGCCCGCGCCCGGGGCGAGAGCGAACGCGGGGTGCGCTGGGTGCACGTGATACGGCACGCGTCACTGCCGGCGATCAGCCTCTCCGGCTGGGCATTCGGCTCCCTGATCAGCGGGGCAGTGGTGGTCGAGACCATCTTCGCCCGGCCGGGCCTCGGCCGCACGCTTCTGAACGCGGTGACCGTGCGCGACGTGCCGGTCGTGGTTGGCGCTGTGCTGATCGTGGCTGTCGGGTACATCCTGATGACCCTGTTCACCGATTTGGCCCAGCGCATCGCCGACCCGAGGCTGCGGGCACGATGAGCGACCTCGAGATCCAGGCCGGGCTGGGCCGGTCGCCGCGCACCGGCGCGCCCCAGTCGCCGCGCGCGCCCCGCACGCGCCGGTTCGGCGTGGCCGAGGTCCTGGCGGGCCTGTTCGCGCTGTTCCTGGTCACGGCGGCACTGTTCCCCGCGCTCGTAGCGCCCGGCGACCCGCTCGGGATCGACCCGCTGTCCGCGTTTCAGACCCCCTCACCCGCGCACTGGTTCGGCACCGACGAGTCCGGCCGGGACATCTATACCCGGGTCAGCCACGGCACCGGCAGCTCCCTGCTGATCGGCACCCTTGCCACCGTGATCGGCCTCGGCCTGGGCCTCGTGCTCGGCACCCTGGCCGGTATGCTCGGCCCGGTCGTGGACTTCACCGTGAACCGGTTCCTCGAGGTGCTGTTCGCGTTCCCCGGCCTGCTGCTGGCCCTGCTCTTCATCCTGATCTTCGGGCCGGGCGTTGCCACGGCGACCATCGCCGTGGGCCTGGCGACCGCTCCCGGCTACGCCCGCATCATCCGCGGCCAGCTCTTGTCGGTGCGGTCATCGGCCTTCGTCGAGGCGGCGACCGTGCTCGGGCGCAGCCCCGTCCAGATCCTGATGCGCCACATCCTGCCGAACACGCTCGCGCCGCTGTTCGTGCTCGGCACACTCGGCATCGGTCAGGCCATCGTCTGGGCGTCGGCGCTGAGCTACCTCGGCCTGGGCGCGGCGCCGCCCGCCGCGGAGTGGGGCGCGATGCTCTCCGCCGGGCGCACCTACATCGGCTCGGCCTGGTGGATGAGCTTCTTCCCCGGGCTGTTCATCGTGCTGACGGCGGTGTCGGCCACGGCGCTCGGTCGCGGCATCGAGCGACGGGTGAGGCGCGCGTGAGTGACGAGAGCGGCGTGGGCGCCTCGGTGGGCGCGCCAGGCGAGGGTGACGGCGGGGTTACCCCGGCCGTGCGGGTGCAGAACCTCGTCGTGGGCTTCGGACCGCAAAATGATACCGACCCGGTGCTGAACGGCGTCTCGTTCGAGGTGGCCCCCGGGGAATGCCTGGCCCTGGTGGGAGAGTCAGGCTCGGGCAAGAGCGTCACCGCGCGCAGCCTGCTCGGCTTGGCCGGCGACAACGCCTGGGTGCGCGCCGACGAGCTGAGCCTCGCAGGCTCCGACGTGCGCGGACTCTCCGAGCAGAGCTGGCGCCGGCGGCGCGGCCGCGACGTGGGCCTGGTGCTGCAGGATGCCCTGGTGTCGCTGGACCCGCTGCGCCCGGTGGGCCGGGAGATCGCCGACTCGCTGCGACTGCACACCCGCCTCGGTGCCGCGGCGCGCCACGCCCGGGTGCTCGAGGTGCTGGCCCGGGTGGGCCTGTCCGACGCCGGCAACTCTGTGCGGAAGCGCTCGGGCGAACTCTCCGGCGGCCAGCGCCAGCGCGCCCTGATCGCGGCCGCGATCGCCCTGGACCCGCCACTGCTGATCGCCGACGAGCCCACGACGGCGCTCGACGTCACGGTGCAGGCACAAATCCTGGAGCTGCTGGCGGGTCTGAAACGCGCCGGCACCAGCATCCTGCTGATCAGCCACGACCTGGCCGTCGTCGGCCGCATCGCCGACCGGATCGCTGTGCTGAGCGAGGGACGGATCGTGGAACAGGGACCGGCGCACGCGATTCTGACCCGGCCGGAGCATCCGGTCACCCGGCAGATGCTCGCCGCGATCCCGGTCGACAAGCCGCGCGGGCTGCGCCTCAGCCCGCGGGCCGCGGCCCCGGTGTCGCCCGCCGCCGCGCCCTTTCTCGCTCTCTCAGATCGTGCCGACCCTGTCGCTCCCCGCAACACGGTGCTGGAGGCCACCGGCCTGGTCAAGCGCTTCACCCGGCCCGACGGCACCGAGCAGCTCGCGGTCGACGGGGTCTCGTTCCGGCTCGAACACGGCACGACGCTCGGCATCGTCGGCGAGTCCGGCTCCGGCAAAACCACGACGGCCCGCCTCGCGCTGGCGCTGACCCGGCCGGACGCCGGCGAGGTGCGGGTGCTCGGGCAGCCGTTCAGCGCCGCCTCGGAGAAGGAACGCCGGCTCCTGCGGCCCCGGCTTGGTGCGGTCTATCAGGATGCGCTCAGCTCCTTCGACCCGCGGCTGAGCGTCGAGCAGGTGCTCCGGGACGCGGTCGGCGGTGGGCGCACCGGGCGCGGCGCGGCATCCGCCTCGGCTGCCACTGCGGCCACTGCGGCCACTGCCTCGGCTGCCGACCGGCTGCGCGTGCTGGCGCTGCTCGACGCGGTGGGTCTGCCGCAGGGGCTGCTTGGCCGGCGGCCGCTGTCCCTCTCCGGCGGGCAGCGGCAGCGGGTGAGCATCGCCCGGGCGCTGGCGTCGGGGCCGCAGATCCTGATCTGCGACGAGCCCGTGTCGTCCCTCGACGTGACCGTGCAGGCCCAGGTGCTCGACCTCCTCGACGAGCTGCAGCGGGACCTGGGCCTCAGCCTGCTGTTCATCTCACACGACCTCGGGGTGATCCAGCACGTCAGCGACCAGGTCGCCGTAATGCTGGACGGCCGTATCGTCGAAACCGGCGCAACGGCCCGGGTCTTCGCCGTGCCGGAGCATCCGTACACGCAGGCCCTGCTCGGCGCGGTCCCCCGGATCGGGTTCTGACCCTGGAGCAACTCCGTACCGAACGAATTCGACGGAGATTTTGCCCGAAACGCCTTGTTGGGCCCGAAAACCGGCTCCCAGAGCAAAATCTCCGTCGAATTGGTTAGACCACCGCCTGATACGGGGGGCTCACCCTCCTAGTTGACGTGCAGCACCACCGGCGGCTCGGCCTCGCCGCGCCATGCCCCGATGCCCTCCTTGATCGCGAACCCGGCGATCACGAGGGCGGCGAGCGAGTCCGCCCAGGCCCAGCCGAGGAGCGCGTTGGCCGCCAGCCCGAGCAGCATCGACCCGGACAGCCACGCGCAGAGCAGCAGCTGCCGGGCGTCTGCGATCACGCTGGCACTGCCGAGCTCCGCGCCGGTCCGGCGCTCCATGCCTGCCACCCCGGGCATGATCACGAGGCTGAGGCACGCGATGACGATGCCCAGCGGGATGGGCGCGGCCTCGACGACGCCGACGAAGCTCAGGCCGGCGGCCAGGATCACGTACCCGGCGAGGGTGAAGAACGCGATCGCGATGGCGCGGAGGGCCGGTTTCTGCCAGCGCTCAGGATCGCGACGGGAGAACTGCCACGCGATGACCGCGGCGGAGAGCACCTCGATGACGGAGTCCAGGCCGAAGGCGATCAGGGCGGTCGAGGATGCCGCGGCGCCCGCCACGATCGAGGCGACGGCCTCGAGCACGTTGTAGCCGATCGTGAAACCCACGATCCAGCGCACCGTGCGGCGCAGCACCGTGCGACGGGCCTCGGACAGTGTTCCCGGGTCATCCATGGCACCCCTTCCCGCTCCAATCCTGCCACTCACGGCGAGGCCCGGCCGGGCGCTGTAGGCGCTCCGGCAGCCTGGTGACGGCCGGAGTCGGCGGACGACGGGGCATCCGGTAAGTTGGGTAAGGCCCAATACTCAGGCACTTCACCAACGACACGGTGCCGCACAGATCGAATCGGAGAAACATGACCGCCGCCAACGTTCCGGAAAAACCGGCCCTTGAAGGCCTCGAAACCAAGTGGGGCGGCTCGTGGGAAGAGGCCGGCACCTACCGTTTCGACCGTGACTCGGCCACGCGGGAGAGTATCTTCTCCATCGATACCCCGCCGCCGACCGCTTCCGGCTCCCTGCACATCGGCCACGTCTTCTCTTACACCCACACGGATGTCATCGCCCGCTTCCAGCGGATGCACGGCAAGAGCGTCTTCTACCCGATGGGCTGGGACGACAACGGCCTGCCCACCGAGCGGCGCGTGCAAAACTACTACGGCGTGCGCTGCGATCCGTCGCTGCCCTACGCCACCGAATTCACCGCCCCGTTCGAGGGCGGAGACGGCAAAAGCACCAAAGCCGCCGACCAGCTGCCGATCAGCCGCCGCAACTTCATCGAGCTGTGCGAGCGCCTCACCATCGAGGACGAGAAGCAGTTCGAGGCCGTTTGGCGCATGCTGGGCCTGAGCGTCGACTGGACCCAGACCTACCGCACGATCGGCAATGACTCCCTGGTCACCTCCCAGTCCGCCTTCATCGGCAACGTCGAGCGCGGCGAGGCCTACCAGGCCATGGCCCCCACCCTCTGGGACGTCACCTTCCGCACCGCGGTCGCCCAGGCCGAGCTCGAAGACAAGGAGATGCCGGCGTTCTACCACCGGGTCGCCTTCGCCAAGCCCGATGGCGGCGCCATCGAGATCGAGACCACCCGCCCGGAACTGCTGCCGGCCTGTGTGGCGCTCGTGGCGCATCCGGACGACGAGCGCTACCAGGCGCTGTTCGGCACGACCGTGCGCACCCCCCTCTTCGACGTGGAAGTGCCGATCCTGGCCCACCACCTCGCGCAGAAGGACAAGGGCAGTGGCATCGCCATGATCTGCACGTTCGGCGACGTCACCGATGTGATCTGGTGGCGTGAACTCGACCTGCCGAACCGCGCCATCATGGGCTTTGACGGCCGCATCATCGCCGAGGCGCCCGAGGCGATCACAAGCGAGGCCGGACAGGCCGCGTACGCGCAGCTAGCCGGCAAGACCGTCTTCTCCGCCAAGGCAGCCGTGGTCGACTTGCTCCGCATCGGCGGCGACCTGATCGGCGAGCCCCGCGCGATCGTGCACCCGGTCAAGTTCTTCGAGAAGGGCGACAAACCGCTCGAGATCGTGTCGACCCGTCAGTGGTATATCCGCAACGGCGCTCGGGACGAGAAGCTGCGCGCCCGCCTGTTCACGCACGGTACCGACCTGCAGTGGCACCCGGAGTTCATGCGCGTGCGCTACGAGAACTGGGTCAACGGCCTCACCGGCGACTGGCTCGTCTCCCGCCAGCGCTTCTTCGGCGTTCCGCTGCCGATCTGGTACCCGCTGGATGCCGACGCGAACCCGCTCTTCGGCCAGCCCATCGTCGCCACCCGCGAGATGCTCCCGGTCGACCCGTCCTCCGACACCGCCCCGGGCTTTGCCGCCGAGCAGCGCGGCCAGGCGAACGGCTTCGTCGGCGAGGTCGACGTGATGGACACCTGGGCGACCTCCTCCCTGACCCCGCAGCTTGCGGGCGGCTGGGAGCGCGACCCCGCACTGTTCGATCTCGTCTACCCGTACTCGCTGCGCCCGCAGGGCCAGGACATCATCCGCACCTGGCTGTTCTCCACCCTGCTGCGCTCCGAGCTGGAACACGGCGTCTCGCCGTGGCAGCACGCAGCCCTGTCCGGCTTCATCGTCGACCCCGACCGTAAGAAGATGTCCAAGTCCAAGGGCAATGTGGTCACCCCGGCAGACATGCTCGAGCAGCACGGTTCGGATGCCGTGCGCTACTGGGCCGCGTCGTCGCGCCTCGGCACCGACGCCGCCTTCGACCCCAAGAACCCGACCCAGATCAAAATCGGCCGTCGCCTGGCGATCAAGATCCTGAACGCGTCAAAGTTCATCCTTGCCTTCGACGGCGCCGCCGACGCCCCCGTGACCGAGCCGCTCGACCAGAGCATGCTCGCTCGGCTCAGCGTCGTCGTCGGCCACGCCACCGCCGCGATCGAGGGCTACGACCACGCGCGTGCGCTGGAACTCACCGAGAGCTTCTTCTGGACGTTCTGCGACGACTACCTCGAACTGGTCAAAGAGCGCGCGTACGGCGAAGCGGGAGCCGGCCAGGCTTCGGCCGTCGCCGCCCTGCGCACCGCCCTGGCCACCCAGCTGCGCCTCTTCGCCCCGTTCGTGCCGTTCGCGACCGAGGAAGCCTGGTCCTGGTCCAACGAGGGGTCCATCCACCGTACCCCCTGGCCCGTTCAGACCGAGCTCGGCGGAGGGCAGGGCGGCAACGTGGCCCTGCTGGACCTGTCCAGCCGGGCGCTCACCGGCATCCGCCGCGCGAAAACGGATGCCAAGGCATCCCAGAAATCCGCCGTTGTTTCTGCTGTAATTAGCGGTACGGCTGCAGAGATTGCCCTGCTCAGGCAGGCTGCAGCCGATCTGAGGGCCGTTGGCCGCATCTCGGAGTTGGTTTTTATTGAGGGCAGCGAATTGGCTGTCACTGACATCGTGCTCGCCACGGTGCTGGAGAACTAGGAGAACCGAATGTCAATCAAGGTACGCGCGCTCGGCGACAAGGACTTCTTCTCATGGCTGGGACTCTTCGAGGGCTACAGCGAGTTCTACAAGAGCGAACTGACTGATCAGAAAGCGCTCCAGGTCTGGAGCTGGATCATCGACAAGAACGAGTCTCTCGCCGGTGCCGTGGCTGTCGACGACGACGGCGAGTTCGTCGGCTTCGCCCATTACCGCGAGGTCCCGAGCACCCTGACCGCCACTCGCGGACTGTTCCTGGACGACCTGTTCGTGACGCCGGACTCCCGCAGCACGGGCGTCGGCCGGGCCCTGATCGAGTTCGCCAAGGAGTACGCCGCGGCGGACCGTCTCACGACCGTGCAGTGGCTGACCGCCGCCGACAACGAGACCGCGCAGCGCCTGTACGACGATGTGGCCACCCGCATGGACTGGGTCACCTACGAGATCGAGCTGTAAGTGAAAATGGGAACCCGCTGGCCTCTGGGTCACCCGGCGCCGGCCGGGCTGCCCCATGTGGTGGAGATCGCCATCCGTGCGGTCGAAGAGGACCTCACCGCGCCGGCGGGGGACTCCAGCGCCTGGCTCTGGACACTGACCTGGCTCGAGGGCAACCCCGTGCTCGAGCTCGACGACGGCACGATCATCCGCTATGACCCGGGCGAGGACAGTGCCACGATCACGCAGCCGTCGATCGTGCTCGACGACGAGGACGACTGGATCTAACCTCTGCTGACCGGCATCCCGGTACTCCGCGGGGCTGAGTGACCTCCACGACGGCTCCTGGGTGAACCAATTCGACGGAGATTGTGGCGGAAACGAAGGTTTCGGCGAGTCTGGGGCCGATTTGGGCAGAATCTCCGTCGAATTCGTTCAGCCGGCGGCGCTGCTGTTTCCGCGGGGCCACTCCGCACCCCGTGGTCGTGCGTCAGCGTGAGAGTCGGTCGACGCCCGCTGCCTCCGATGACAGGGACTGCTCCCAGCGGAACAGGGCGGCGACCCCCAGGCCGCCGGCGATGCTGACCGCCGCGAGGGCGGCGTCCCCCGGCGTTGCCGCGGCGCGACACTGCTGCAGCAGCCTCAGCACCAGCAGGGCTCCGCTGGCGCCGAACGGATGCCCGAGGGCGAGCGCTCCGCCCTCGCGGTTGGCGTGCTCCTCCGCAACGCCGAGCAGATCGAGGGATGCAAGCACCTGCGCCGCGAACGCCTCGTTGAACTCGATCCGAGCCAGGTCGGCCCCGGTCAGGCCCTGCCGGAGCAGCACGAGGCGCGCGGCCTCGGCGCCGGCGATGCCGAGGAAGTTCGGGTCCGTGCCGGTGACCGCGGCGTCGACGAAGGATAACCAGCCGGTCAGTCCGAGTTCGCGTGCCCGCCGGCGGCTGGTGACCAGGACCACGACGGCGCCATCGGCATCCGCGCAGGAGTTGCCGGCGGTGACCGTTCCTCCCGGCCGGAAGACCGGCGCGAACCGGGCCAGCAGGGCCTCAGTCAGACCCGGGCGGGGACCCTCGTCGACGAAGACCGGGCCGGCCTCTGTCTGCAGCGGCACGATCTCGGGGGCCGGCACGGCGGCAGCCGTGGCGGCCAGCCGGTGACTGCGGAGGGCGAAGGCGTCCTGCCGCTGCCGGGAGATGCCGTAGCGGTCGGCCACGTTCTCGGCGGCGACGCCCATGTCGGGGTCGCCGACCGAATCGGGGGCGAAACGCACGCGATCGAAGAAGTCCGGCTGCCCGGCGCTCGAGGTGAGCCGGTGCGCGCGCAGCGGGGCCGTGCTGCAACTCTCGACTCCCCCGGCAAGGTAGAGGTCGCCGGCGCCGGCGGCAACCAACCGGCAGGCCAGCACGATGGCCTCAAGGCCGGAGCCGCACTGCCGGTCGATCGTGAGGCCGGGGACGGAATCCGGCAGACCGGCCGTCAGCGCGGCGAGGCGGGCAACATTGCCGCCGCCGCCCGCCGCGTTGCCGATGATGACGTCGTCGATGGCAGCCGGGGACACCCCGCCGCCGGACACCACGGCGTTCAGCACGGGGGCCAGCAGGTCTTCGGCACGGGTGTGCGCGAACACCCCGTTGCGGCGGCCGAAGGCGGTGCGGCGGGCAAGAACGATCACGGGTTCCCGGGCAGCGTCGGTTGGCGGGCCGGCGGGCGAATCGACGGTGTCGGCGCTGGGAGCAGCTGAGCCGTCGGCACCGACCGCATCCGGCCGGACTGGGTCAGCGGAGCGGGCGCACATGACGGTCACCCTCCTCGATCCAGCGGCGCAGCATCACCCGGCTGAGTTTACCGGCCGAGGTGAGCGGCAGTTCCGCCAGGGCGTAGTAGGCGCGGGGCCGGTGGGGCGCGGCGAGCAGAGCCGCGACGTGCGACCGGATGCGCACGGCATCCGTCTCGGAGCCCGCGATCACGGCGGCCACCACGCGGGTTCCGCGAACGGGGTCCGGCAGACCGGTGACGACGGCCGCCTCCACGCCGGGAAGGCCGCGCAAAGCCGCTTCGACCTGCTGCGGGTAGACGTTGTGCCCGGACGTGACGATGAGGTCGGCGCGGCGGCCGAGGTGGTGCAGCACGGCAGCCGGGTCGAGGAAGCCGATGTCGCCGACCGTGCACCAGTCGACCTCGCGGCGGAACGCCTCGCCGTCGTCGCCCCAGGCGTACCCGCCGCCCACCAGAAGGCTGCGCACGAATATGGTGCCCGGGGTGCCGGTCGGCAGGGCGCGTCCCGCGTCGTCCTGGATGCGCACCTCCACGCCGGGCAGAGCCCGCCCGACGGCGGTCGCCGAGATCGGCGACACCTCGCCGGGACGCAGCACGGATGCCGTCACGAAGCTCAGTTCGGCCGCCCCGTAGTACTCGAACACGCTGGCGTCCGGCGCCCAGAGGCGCAGCATCGACAGGGTTCCCGGGTCGAGTTTGGCCCCCGCACTCACGATGCTGGTGAGCCCCCTGCCGGTGGGTGGCCTGCCGTCCGTGCCGACGGACAGCGCGTGCGCGGCGATCACACGGAGCACGGTCGGCGCCGCCACGATCCGGGTGATCTGCTCGACAGTGACACAGGCGACAGCGTCGGCGGCGGAGAAGCGGGGCAGAGCGAAGAAGGCGGAGCCGGTGTGCAGCGATTCGGCGAAAGCGTAGAGGCTGAGGCTGGCAGAGAGCGGGCCGGGCGCCAGTGTGCGGTCGTGCCGAGTCAGGCCGAAGAACTCGGTGCCCAGCGCGAACGAGCGCTGCCAGGAGGCTCGGCTGCGCGTGAATGCCTTGGGCACGGAGGTCGTGCCGGAGGTGAACCCGTAGAGGAAGTCCCTGTCGGGTGGACCGTCGCGCAGCTCCGTGCCGAGCAGGGGCGCGCCGGCGGCGACCCGTCCGTCCAACCTGGCGATCCTCGCCAGGCGTTCCTCGACCACCCTGCGCTGCGCCTCCGGCCAGTCAGGGTTGAGAATCGCAGAGCAGCGGCCGTCGGAGACGCCCGCGGCGAAGGCAACGGCGAACGCGGTGCCGTGGGGCAGGCAGACGCTGGAGATCCGGGGCGTCGCGGGCAGGATCGCCGCCGCCGCATCGCGGAGTTCGGCGAAGCTGATTCGGTCGGCGCCGACCGCGACGGCGGTGGCGTCGGGCTGAACCTGGGCCCAGTGTTGGAGTCGGTCGAGGAACGGCACGGGCTACTTCCTGGCGACGATCTCGCCGTGTGGGATACCGCACCAGCCATCGGGGTCGCCGGCCCACTGCAGCCACGCGGCCTGCATCATTCGAAGGTCGGCGAGGTCGGCCGCGCCCACCTCGATGGCGTGTGCCGCGAAGTCGGACTCGATCACCCGCTCGGCCCAGGATCGCCCCCACCACTCGCGTTCGACATCCGAGGCGAAGCACCAAAGGGATGCCGAACTCGCCACGTTGGTGAACCCGGCGTTGCGCGCCCAGGCTTTGAGAGCGCGCCCGGCGTCGGGGTCGCCGCCGTTCCAGTACTGCACGTCGCGGAAGGCGCTCTCCCACAGCTGCAGGCCCTGAAGCTTCGGGTAGTACATCACTCCCCCGGAATCGACGTCGCGGGCGGCGAGGATCCCGCCCGGTCTCAGCACGCGCCGGAACTCCCGCAGCGCGGCGACGGGGTTGGCGAGGTGCTGGAGCACCTGGTGCGCGTGCACGATGTCGAAGCTCGCGTCGGCGAAGCCGAGCGCGTAGGCGTCACCCACCCGGAACGACACGTTCCGCACCCCCTCATCGAAGGCCAGCCCGGCTGCGCGCCGCACAATCTGCTCCGACGCATCGATGCCGGTGACCTGACCGGGATACAGCCGGCGTGCCAGGTCGACCGTGACTGTGCCCGGACCGCAGCCCACGTCGAGCAGGGTCAGCCCGGCATCCAGGTGCGGAATCAGGTAGGCCGCCGAGTTGGCCACCGTGCGCCAGGTATGCGAGCGCAGCACGCTCTCGTGATGCCCGTGCGTGTACTGCTCCCGGGGCGCGGTCTCGGGGCGTGCCGGCTCGTCGATCATGAATCGATCCTAGGCGTGCGGGGGAATACTCCGACAGACGAAATGTGGATGAGACAGGGTGAAGGAATGAACCCCTTCGCCAGCATCAGCACGCTTCCGTTCGAGCTGCCCCCGTTCGCGCTGATTGCGGAAGAGCACTATCGGCCGGCGTTCCTGGACGGTATGTCCGAGCAGTTGGCCGAGATTGCGGCGATCTGCGCGAGCGCGGATGCCCCCACCTTCGACAACACGATGGTTCCGCTCAAGCGCAGCGGACCGTTGCTGACCCGGGTGGCCGAGGTGTTCTTCAACCGGAGTTCGTCGGACTCCAGCGACTTCACCAACGCCCTCGAGGAGGAATTGGCCCCGCTCCTCGCGGCGCACGCGGACGCCATCCGTCTGGACCCTGGCCTGTTCACCCGGATCGCCGCTCTGCAGGAGCAGCGGGACCGGTTGGACCTGGAGCCGGAGGAGCGCTACCTGATCGAGCGGTACTTCACCGAGTTCACGCTCGCGGGCGCGGGCCTCGGCGACGACGACAAGGCCCGGCTGCGTGACTACAATAAGCGGCTCTCCACGGTCACCACCCGGTTCGAGAAGAACCTGCTCGCCGACACCATCGATCTGGCACTCGTGCTCGACGACGTGAGCGAGCTGGATGGCCTCACCCCAGGTCAGATCTCCGCCGCGGCCGAGGCCGCCCACGAGCGCGGCCTGACCGGCCGTTACGTGATCACTCTGGTGCTGCCTACCTCGCACCCCTACTTGGCACAGCTGACGAACCGGGGTGTGCGGGAGCGGCTGCTGGCCGCCTCACGGTCCCGGGGCATCCGTGGCGGGCTTTTCGACAACCGCGCCCTCGTGCTGGAGATCTCGCGGCTGCGCGCCGAGGGGGCCCGGCTGCTCGGATTCGACAGCCACGCGGCCGGCGTGACCGCGGACCAGACGGCGAAGACCCCGGAGGCGGTCGCCGACATGCTCGGGCGCCTCGCGCCGGCGGCAGCCCGGAATGCGCGCGTCGAGCAGGCCGACCTGCAGGTGCAGATCGATGCAGACGGCGGGGACTTCGAGCTCGCCGCCTGGGACTGGGCCTTCTACACGGAGAGGGTGCGGCGAGTCCGCTACGACGTGGACACCGCGGCCATGCGCCCCTACTTCGAGTTGCCGTCAGGTTGATGCCGTGCGCGCCGACGACCGATCCGACCGCGGTCGCCAGACCGGAGCCGACCAGGATCGCGCAGGGCAGAGGCTGGTAGCCGAACGTCGATGATCGCGGCCACGACCATGGTCGCCGGCACCATCCACGCGCGCGCCAGCTTGAACACGGCGAGCCAGACCAGAACAACCAGCACCGCGAGCAGCGGCTGCTGCACGGCTGCCGTCACCGGGGCCGGGCAGATCGGGAACAGGATGCCGACAAGCATCGCACTGGCGATCGGCTTCGGGATACAGCACGCCGTCGATGCCGACCAGCAGGCAGAGCGCCAACAGGCCGGATGCCGCCTGCGAATCGGTCGCACCCACGGCCTGCAGCCCGGCGATGACGACCACGAATGAACCGGCGAATCCGGTGACCGCCGCAACAACGCCGACGAAGGCGGGCTGGTACACGGCGGCCCCCGGGCTCAGTTCGTTCGGGTGCCGAAGCGGGGTGAGGCCGGACGCTGAACCTAGGCGGACTTGTCGACGCGACGGGCCTTGTGCAGCACGATCGTGGGCTCGGCGTTATCGAGCACGGCGGCCCGGGTGACCACAACGCGCGCCACCTCGGAGCTCGACGGCACCTCGAACATGATCGGTCCGAGCACCTCTTCCATGATCGCTCGCAGGCCGCGCGCACCGGTCTTGCGCAGGACCGCGAGGTCGGCGATGGCCTCCAGCGCCGGCTGTTCGAATTCGAGCTCGACGCCGTCGAGCTGGAACATGCGCTGGTACTGCCGCACGAGGGCGTTCTTCGGGACAGTTAAAATCTGCATCAGGGCCACCTGGTCGAGCTGGGTGACGGTGGTGACCACGGGCAGACGGCCGATGAACTCGGGGATCAGGCCGAATTTGTGCAGGTCTTCGGGGAGCACCTCACTGAACAGGTTGACGTCGTCGCCCTTGCTGTGAAGCGGAGCGCCGAACCCGATGCCCTTCTTGCCGGCCCGCGTCGAAATGATGTCATCCAGGCCCGCGAACGCGCCGGCCACGATGAACAGCACATTCGTGGTGTCGATCTGAATGAATTCCTGGTGCGGATGCTTGCGCCCACCCTGCGGCGGAACCGAGGCCACAGTGCCCTCGAGAATCTTCAACAGGGCCTGCTGCACACCCTCGCCGGACACGTCGCGGGTGATCGAGGGATTCTCGGCCTTGCGCGCGATCTTGTCGATCTCGTCGATGTAGATGATGCCGGTCTCGGCGCGCTTGACGTCGTAGTCGGCGGCCTGGATCAGCTTGAGGAGGATGTTCTCCACGTCTTCACCGACATAGCCGGCCTCGGTGAGGGCCGTCGCATCCGCCACGGCGAAGGGAACGTTGAGGCGTTTTGCCAGCGTCTGGGCGAGGTAGGTCTTGCCGCAGCCGGTAGGGCCGATCAACAGAATGTTGGACTTGGCGATCTCCACGTCGTCGTGGATGGCGTCGGCGGCGGTGAGGGTGGAGCGGGAGCGTACGCGCTTGTAATGGTTGTAGACGGCAACGGCGAGGGCGCGCTTGGCGGCTTCCTGCCCGATGACGTATTCCTCGAGGAAGCCGAAGATCTCCTTCGGCTTGGGCAATTCGAATTCGCCGGCACCGTCTTCAGCGGTGGCTTCGGCCAAACGCTCCTCGATGATCTCGTTGCACAACTCGACGCACTCGTCACAGATGTAGACACCGGGGCCCGCAATGAGCTGCTGCACCTGCTTCTGGCTCTTTCCGCAGAAAGAGCACTTCAACAGGTCAGCGCTTTCGCCTATTCGGGCCATCCGTCAGCCTCCTCCATTGATAACTGCATCGAGCCTAGCCTGTGCCTGTGCGGCACGGGTGCAGGCTGACCGCATCTGGCGAATAACGTTCAGGCACCGTTGTGCCCGAACTCTCCGATATGCGAAACGCGACGGATGCCCGGCTCCGTTGAGCCCGGACATCCGTCGCGTTCACGGTTTCTCTCTACTACTTGACGAGCGTGGGCACGTTTTTGCGGCTGGTCAGGATCTGGTCGATCAGGCCGTACTCGAGGGCCTCGGCCGAGCCGAGGATCTTGTCGCGGTCGATATCCTTGTGAACCTGCTCCGCGCTGCGGTTGGAGTGGTGAGCAATGGTGAATTCGAGCCACTCCCGCATCCGCTGAATCTCAGCTGCCTGGATCTCGATGTCGGAGGCCTGACCTCCGCCCTGTCCGCCGGCCGAGGGCTGGTGGATGAGGATGCGGGCGTTGGGAAGGGCGAGGCGCTTCCCGGGTGTGCCGCCGGCAAGCAGCACGGCCGCAGCGGATGCCGCCTGGCCGAGGCAGACCGTCTGGATGTGCGGACGAATGTACTGCATCGTGTCGTAGATCGCCGTCATCGCGGTGAAGGAGCCACCCGGCGAGTTGATGTACATCACAATGTCCCGGTCCGGGTCCTGGCTCTCGAGCACCAGGAGCTGGGCCATGACGTCATCGGCGGACGCGTCGTCCACCTGCACGCCGAGAAAGATGATGCGGTCCTCGAAGAGCTTCGCGTAGGGGTCCTGGCGCTTGTAGCCGTAGGCCGTGCGCTCTTCAAACGTGGGAAGGATGTATCGGGCCTCGGGAGCCTGCGAAGCGCGGCCCCCGGCCTGGTGACCAAAATTCGTGAATTCCATGTCGTCTCGCCCGTCCTACTTCTTGTTCACTGAGTCGTTGGTGCCGCCGCCGCCGACCACTTCCGACGCGGAGCCGCGCAGGTGGTCGACAAAACCATAGGCCACGGCCTCGTGAGCGGTAAACCAGTTGTCGCGGTCGTTGTCGATGAGGATCTGCTCGACCGACTTGCCGGTCTGCTCTGCCGTGAGTTCGGCCATCCGCTTCTTCATATCCAGGATGACCTTCGCCTGCGTCTGGATGTCGGCGGCCGTGCCACCGAATCCGCCGGACGGCTGGTGCAACAGGACCCGGGCGTTGGGTGTGATGTACCGTTTGCCCTTGGTTCCAGAGGACAACAGGAACTGCCCCATCGAGGCAGCGAGTCCGATGCCGACGGTGACGATGTCGTTCGGAACGAACCTCATCGTGTCGTAAATGGCCATGCCCGCCGTGATTGAGCCGCCGGGCGAGTTGATGTACAGGAAGATATCCCGCTCCGAGTCCTCTGCGGCCAGCAGCAGGATTTTGGCACAAATCTCGTTGGCGTTCTCATCCCGGACCTCTGAACCCAGCCAGATGATGCGGTCTTTCAGCAGTCGGTCAAAAATGCCCGGTGTAGGTGTCATATCGGCCATGTCGCGCTCCGTTTCACTTGTCGCTTCAGATTGAATCTATAGGAGCCGACGCTCCGGAACGGCTGTGTTCGCCCTCGGCAGATAACGCGCCGCCCACGCATCCGTCGCTCCGAACCAATTCGACGGAGATTTTGCTCTCCTGGCCCCGAAAACCGTGAATAACGGCCCTAAACCCGAAAATCTCCGTCGAATTGGTCCAGGGCGGGATGCCTGAGGGACAGGGACGGGATCAGGGACATGGGCGGGGTGGGGGCGGCAGGGCAGAAACGAGGAACGGGCCGGATGTCTGTGACATCCGACCCGTACGCTCGCGTGAGCGGTCGTCGTGCTACTTCTTGGCGGCGGCCTTCTTCTTCGCCGCGGAGGCCTTGATGGCCTCGACCTCGGCGTCGACCTCGGCGGCGTCGGAGTCGTCCTCTTCGATCTCCTCGTCCTCGTCCTCGCCGGACGCCTCGTCGGCGACCGCGACGAACTCGGACAGGTCGACGGCGTTGCCGTTGGAGTCAACGACCTCGGCCTTGCCCAGTGCGATGGCGAGGGCCTTGTTGCGCGCAACCTCGGCCACCATCGACGGGATCTGACCGTTGCCGCTCAGCGCCTGGACGAATTCGCTCGGGTCCATGCCGTACTGGGCTGCGCCCTGGATCAGGTACTGGGTGAGCTCGTCCTGGCTGACCTGGACCTTCTCGGCCTCGGCGATGGTGTCGAGCAGGATCTGCTGACGGAAGGTCTTCTCGCTGGCCTCGGTGACCTCGGCGCGGTGCTCGGCGTCTTCGAGGCGGTTCTCGCCCTCGAGGTGGCGACGAACCTCGTCCTCGATGATCGCGGTCGGAATCGGCACCTCGACCGACTCGAGCAGCTGCTCGACGAGCTTCTCGCGGGCCTGGGTGCCCTGGCCGAAGACCTTGGAGCGCTCGACCTGGCCCTTGAGGCTCTCGGTCAGTTCGGCGATGGTGTCGAACTCGCTGGCGATCTGCGCGAAGTCGTCGTCGGCGGTGGGAAGCTCGCGCTCCTTGACGGCGCCGACGGTGACGGTGATCTCGGCGGTCTCGCCCTCGTGGTCCCCACCCATGAGGTTGGAGTTGAAGGTGGTGGTCTCGCCGGCGCTGAGGGAGTCGAGCGCCTCGTCGATGCCGTCGATGAGGTCGCCGGAGCCGACCTCGTAGGAGATGCCGGTGGCGTTGTCGACCTCGACGCTGTTGATGGCGGCGATCAGGTCGATCTGCACGAAGTCGCCCGTGGTGGCGGGGCGATCGACGGTGACGAGCGTGCCGAAGCGGCTGCGCAGGTTGTCGAGTTCCTCGGTGACCTCTTCATCGGACACCTCGACGGCGTCGACGGTGAGCTTCAGCCCGGAGTAGTTCGGCAGGTCGATCTCGGGGCGCACGTCGACCTCGATGGCCAGTTCCAGGTCTCCGGAGAAGTCCTTGTCGCTGGGCCAGGCGACGATGTCTGCCTCGGGGCGGCCCAGTGGGCGCAGCTTGTGCTCGGTCACGGCCGAGCGGTAGAAACCGTCGAGGCTCTCGTTGACCGCATGCTCGAGCACGGCGGACTTGCCGACACGCTGGTCGATGATGGCCGGCGGGACCTTGCCCTTGCGGAAGCCGGGAATGTTGATGTCCTCGGCGATGTGGCCGTAGGCGTGGGTGATGCTGGGCTTCAGCTCCTCGGGAGCCACCGAGATGGTGACCTTCGCGCGAGTGGGGCTCAGTTGTTCTACCGTGGACTTCACGTGGCAATCTCCTGTGTTCGACCGATGTATTTAGGGGGTGTTGGTCGGGGCGACAGGATTCGAACCTGCGACCTCTCGGCCCCAAACCGAGCGCTCTACCAAGCTGAGCTACGCCCCGGACAATTTCTCAACCCGGTGATGGCATCCGCTTGGCGCGCAGAGTTCGCGCAATTCGCGGAATGACCTCAATAAGTCTACTGCACGGTCCGGATGCCGCGGGTCGAGACGTGCAGCTGGCGACCGTCGACGTGTACTACGCTGAGTTAGTGCGCAGGGGACTGCGCCCGGGGGATGTAGCTCAATGGTAGAGCCTCAGTTTTCCAAACTGATGGCGCGGGTTCGATTCCCGTCATCCCCTCCACACCACGCCCTGGACGGACCGTCTCACACGGCTCAGTCGAGTCCGAGCCCGTTCAGCGTCGTGCGCAACGTCGCCGCCGAGTGCTCGAACAGCTCCTGCTCCTTCTCGCTGAAGGGAACCTCGATCACACGCGAGACGCCCTCGGCGTTTATCACGCTCGGCACCGACAGCGCCACGTCGCTGACGCCCCGGTAGCCGGTGAGCACCGAGCTGACCGGAAGCACGGCGCCCTCGTCGCGCAGCACGGCCTCGACGATCCGGGCCCCCGAAAGCCCGATCGCGTAGTTCGTGGCGCCCTTGCCGGCGATGACCGTGTACGCCGCGGTCTTCACGCTCTCGGTTATCGCGTCGAATTCCGCCTCCGAGAACGGCACCAGACCCTTGGGCGAGATGTCGTCCTGCACCCACTCGGCCAGGGAGATCGGGCCGATCCGGGCCTGGGACCAGAGCGGGAACTCCGAGTCGCCGTGCTCTCCGACGATCACGGCGTGCACATTGGCGATCGCGACGCCGACCCGGTGCGCGAGCATCCAGCGCAGCCGGGAGGAGTCGAGCACCGTGCCCGACCCGAAGACGCGCGTGGCCGGCAGCCCGCTGAACTGGCGGGCAGCATAGGCAAGCACGTCGCAGGGGTTGGTGACGAGCATGTAGACGGCGTCCGGGGCTCGCTCGACCAGCTGGGGCATCAGCTCCCGCAGGATCCCGACATTGACGCCGGCCATCTCGAGCCGGGACTGACCGGGGTGCTGTCTGGCCCCGGCCGTGATCACGACCATGTTCGCTCCCGCGATGGCGTCGAGGTCGCTGCCGCCGGCCACGCAGGAAGCACCCGTGAACTGGGTGCCGTGGGCCAGGTCGAGAACCTCGGCCTCCACCTTGGGCCCGTTGATGTCGTAGAGCACGACTTCCCGCGCGGACTGCCGGATCAGTGCGGCGTAGGCCAAGGACGACCCGACGGCCCCGGCTCCGATGATGGCCAGCTTGGAATTCGCGATCTCTCTCATGAGCTAATTCTGCACCCCTGACCGGGCCGGATCCGAGCATCCGGATATCCGTGGCTGAGTCAGTGCCGCCGGGTCAGTGCCGCAGGTAGGTGAGCACGGCCAGCACCCGGCGGTGGTCGGAGCCCGAGTCGTCGAGGCCGAGCTTCTGGAAGATCGAGGTGACGTTCTTCTCGACCGCGCCGACGCCGATCACGAGCTTCGCGGCGATGCCGGCGTTGGTGCGCCCCTCCGCCATCAGCCCGAGCACGTCACGCTCACGCGGGGTGAGGGCCGCGACCGGGTCGGTGCGGCGGGCCAGCAACTCGCGCACGACCTGCGGGTCGAGCACGGTGCCGCCCGCGCTGATCCGGGTCACGGCGTCCCGCAGCTCGTCGAGCGACGCCACCCGGTCCTTGAGCAGGTAGCCCAGTCCCCCGTTGCCGGCGGCGAGAAGTTCATGCGCGTAGGTGCCCTCCACATACTGGCTGAGCAGCAGGATGCCCACCGACGGCAGCCTGCGGCGCAGTTCCAGCGCGGCGCGCACGCCCTCGTCCCGGAAGGTGGGCGGCATCCGCACATCCAGCACGGCGATGTCGGGCCGCAGCGCGTCTACCTCGGCCAGAAGGGAATCCGCGTCGCCATAGGACGCGACGGTCACAAACCCGGCCTCGTCGAACAGGCGGATCAGACCCTCTCTGAGCAGCACCGAGTCCTCGGCCAGCACGAGCCGCAGGGGTGGAGCGGAGGGAGCGGCGGGAATGGCTGAGGCGAGGTCGGTCATCCGTTCAGGATACGGCGACGGCTCGCGCCGGCCGGGCCGCGGGCAGTGGGATGTGTGCCCCGATCGCGGTCGGGCCACCCTCGGGGCTCCGCACCGACAACACCCCGCGAAGGCCGTGCAGGCGTTCGTCGAGTCCCTGCAGGCCGTGGGCATCGGTCAGCCGAGCCCCGCCGATGCCGTCGTCGATCACCCAGAGGTCGAGCCAGATGGCGCCGGCGGCCCCCATGCTGGCAGGGCTGCCGGTGCTCCCGTCGTCGGGGACGGCGCGCAGGGCCAGGTGCAGACGGATGTCCGTGGCCCGCGAGTGCTTGGCGGCGTTGGTGAGCAACTCCGCGCCGACGAAATATGCGCTCCGCTCGATTTCGCTGGGCAGCCGCAGCGCCGGGTCGACCTGCAGCTCGAGCCGCACCGGGATGGTGCTACGGGCGGCCAGGGACTCGAGGCCGGCGAGGAGGCCGCGGTCCTGCAGGAGGGGCGGCACCAGACCGCGGGACAGCGCCCGCAGCTCCTCGAGGGTGTCGTGAGCCTGCTCCCGGGCCTCCACGATCAGGGTGCGCGCGGCATCCGGGTCGGTATCGAGCTTGCGCTCGGCGCTGGCGAGGTCCATCTGCAGGCGCACCAGGCGCTGCTGCGGACCGTCGTGGATGTCCCGTTCCAGGCGCCGCAGGGACTGGTCTTCCGCGGCGACGGCCGCCCCGCGCGACGCGCTGAGGTCGGCGACCTCACGCTGCAGGGCCTCGGACCGCCAGGCGCCCAGCATGCCGCGGGCCGCGAACTGGTGCAGCCGGGTGAACGCGTGCGTGATGTACGGCAGAGTCAGCAGAAAGAGGATGCCCAGGACGAGCTGGAGGAGGCTTTCGGCCAGGAGCGGGTCGATCGGGAGCGTGGTGCCCGGCAGAATCCAGTTCAGGATGATCGCGTGCAGGTCGTCGTTCCGGTCCTCGGGGAGGAAGCGGCCCCAGATCCAGTAGCTGACGCCGCCGAGGCCCACCGACAGCCAGACTACGGTGACGATCCAGCTGACAAGCCCGACCACGAAGTTCACGACCATGCCGTGCAGCAGGTAGAGCCAGTAGTGCCCGTTGACGAGCGGGCCGAGCAGGGCGCGGAGGGTGGTGGCCGGCTCCCCCGGCGTCGCCCACCGCGGCGGGGTGATGGCAGGCTGGCCGGCCCAGCGCAGGCGGGCGAGTTCGACCAGACCGATGCCGCGGGCGAGGTAGAGGGACGCCACGACGACGACGATCCCGACGACGGCGGCGAGCAGGCCGATGCCGGTGAAGAATACGGTGCTCAGAACGGTGAGGGCGATCACGACCACCGGCAGGGTCAGCAGTAGAAAGAGCAGCTCCTGCGGCACGCGCCGCCAGAGCGCGCTATACCCGGCGCCTGCGAGGGTTTCGGTCGGTGCGGTCATAGTGTCCTCCAGTAAGTCTGTCGGTACTCAGCCTGATCGCCGGGCCGGGTAGACGACATCCCGCTGCCAACCGGATCTCGCCGGGGGTAAACCCCCAGGTCAGAGGGTGGTGTGGGTGAAGCGGCCGGCGAGCAGGGTGGCGGCCACGGGCATCCGTCGCAGGTCGGGCACTGAGGCGACGAACGGGTCGATCTCGCACACCGCGAGGTCGGCGACGTCCCCCGCCAGAACGCGGTGCCGGCCGCGCGCGGACGCGGCGAGTGCGGCCTGCCGGGAGATGGCTTGCTCGGCGTGCCAGGGTTCGCGGCTGCCGCGGGTGCGCCCGACGGCGGCGGCGATGCTCACCCACGGGTCCAGCGGAGCGACCGGGGCGTCGGACCCGAGCGCGAGCGTGACCCCGGCGTTCAGCAGGCTCTTCAGCACGAAGGCCCGGTCGGTGCGTCCCACCCAGTAGCGGTCGGCGACGTCCCGGTCGTCGAGGGCGTGCTCGGGCTGCACGCTCGCTACCACGCCGAGCCGGGCGAAACGGGCGACGTCCTCCCTCGTGAGCAGCTGCGCGTGCTCGATGCTGCCGGCGCAGCCGAGCTGCTCGAAGGCGTCGAGGGCCAGCGCGTTGGCCCGGTCGCCGATGGCGTGCACGGCGGGGCGGATGCCCGCGGCCACGGCCCGGCCCAGGTGCGCGAGCAGCTCCTCCGGCGGCACGGTGAGCATCCCGCGTGACCCGGGCTGGCCCTCCAGGCCGGGGTACTCGTCGACGCAGTACGCGGTGCGGGTGTTCAGCGAGCCGTCGGTGATCACCTTGCAGGATCCCACCGTGAGCAGCCCGCCGGTGCCGTCGATGCCGGCCCCGCTCCGCAGACCGAGTGCGATGGCGCGCTCCAGGTGCTGGGTGTAGATACCGAACTCCACCCGCAGCGAGTCGGTGCCGCCCTGGATGCGCCGCAGCCAGGTGGCGAGGTTCCAGTCCATCTCCATGTCGACGATGCCCACGACCCCGCGAGTCGCCGCGGCCCGGGCCGCGCTGTCGGCCCAGCCGTCCATCACGACATCGGGCACCTCGGCGAGCGTGCGCACCACGGCGAAGCAGTCCTCCTCACGGAGCAGCCCGGTCGGGTGCTCCGTGTGACCGTGGCGGGCGAGCGCGGCCGAGTTCAGCCAGCATGAGTGTAGGTCACCGCTGATCAACACGGTCGGAACGGTGCCGGCGGCGGCGTCCAACAGGGGCCGGCTCGGGGCATCCGGCCACAGACCGTCGCGAAACCCGAACCCGACCAGGGTCTCCCCCCTCGAAACGCCAGGCACCCGGCCGGCCACCAGGTCGGCCGCGGCGGCGGCACTGCCGGTGCCGGACAGATCCAGCCGCTGATTCGTCTGCGCCCACTGGCTGAAGTGCACGTGGTTGTCCCAGAGGCCCGGAATCAACCAGCGTTCTTCCAGATCGACCGAACGGATGCCCGCAGCCGCCTGACTCAGATACCCGAGCCGGCGCACCCGGCCGTCGACGATCAGCGTGTCGACGATCTCGTCGCTTCCCGGCAGCCGGCCGTTCCGCAAGACGAGCGGAGGGGCCGCCGCTGTTGCCGGAGCGGGCGTGGACACGCTCACCGGTCGACCCCGTGCACCCGGCGCATTTCGGCTGCCAGGCCCGGGCTCGCATAGGGACCGTCTCCCTCGAGTTCACCCAGAATGCGCGCCACGGTCTCGGCCGGCTTGTTCTGGCTGAGCTTGCTCTTGGCGGTGAGGCGGTTCACCCGAAGCCGGAAGCCGACCGTACCGGCCACAATGCGGGCGGCGTAGGCGGCGTTGGCCTCGGTGCCGGACAGGCGACGCGGTTCAGGCATCCGCTCCTCGAAGCGGTCGACCAGGCGGTCCAGCACCCGCAGGTTCTCCTCGTCGCTGAGTAGTTCGGGTGTGCCGTTCAGGTGCGCGGCGACGAAGTTCCAGGTGGGAACGGCGGGCGCCGCGTCGTACCAGCCGGGCGAGATGTAGCCGTGGGGCCCCTGGATGATCACCAGCAGCTCGTGCCGGCCGAGTTCGTGCAGGGCCTCGTCGGGGCGTCCGACGTGGCTGACCAGCACGATTCCGTCGGTCTCGTCGGCCTCCTCGTCGAGCAGTACCGGGTAGTGCGAGGCCACCAGACCGGACTCGGTGTGGCTGATCAGCGTGGCCCATGGGTTCTCCCGGATGAGACGGCGGATCTCGGCCGGGTCGCCCTGCGCAAAAATGGGGTTGTGTCTCATCGGTGTCCCGTTCTGGTCGTGGATTCAGATCAGGTGAAGCAGATCAGGGCGAGCAGGTCAGGCCTGGCATTTCGGGCACCAGTAGAGCTTGCGTGCGGCCATCTCCTCGAGGGTGATGTGGGTGCCGCAGACCCGGCAGGGCAGCCCCTCGCGCTTGTACACCCAGTGCCGGTCGGCCCGTCGCCTCAGGGCGCGCCCGTAAGCCGCGTCGCCGAGGCCGTCCATGGTCATCATCTGCCCGGTCGACACGCCGATCTTCAGCAGGTGCGCCCAGTCTCGCCAGAGCGCACGGGACTGCTCGTCACTGAGCGACTTGCCCGGCGCATACGGGTTCAGGCGCGCACGGAAGAGCAACTCGGCCCGGTAGACGTTGCCGATGCCGCTGACCACCAACTGGTCCATCAAAAGGCGCCCGATCGGGGTGGGCTTCTTCCGCACCACCGTGACGAAGCGGTCCTCGGCGGCGCGGCTGTCGTCGAGCATCGGGTCCGGCCCGAGACGGTCCATCGCCACGTGCACCTCCTGAGAGTCGAGCACCACGCAAGCCGTGGGCCCGCGCAGGTCCGCCACGACGTCGTCGGCCAGCAGACGCACCCGCACCTGACCGATGGGTGCGGGCGGGAAGCCGTCGGGTTCGACGCTGACCTTCTCGTCTTCCGCCATCCGCAGCCGGGTCAGCCGGGGCGCGCCGATACTCTGCAGCGAGTCCTCCCCCGCCAGGCCCTGCATGACGTCACCCGCGCCGCGCCTGACGGTCCGGCGCCTGCGACCCTTGATGGCGGCGTCCGTACCGTGCGCTTGGATGTCCCCGGCAAAGTCCCAGGCGCCGTAGAGCCCCAGGTGCACGCGCAGCCAGAGCCCGTTGTCGAACTCGAGGAACATCTGCTTGCCGACGGCACGGGCATCCGTCATGATGTGGCCGTCGAGCATCGCCGCGCCGTCCACGAAACGGCCCTGCGGCGACGACAGTCGGATGCTTTTACCCACGAAGTTGCGGGCGAACTGGCGCGCAATGCGGTGGACGGAATGACCCTCAGGCACGGCTAGTCGGCGAGACGCGTGCCGTTGATGGTGCAGTGCGCCTCGTACTCCGCCAGCTGCAGGATGCGGCGGCAGTGGCGTTCGTCGCCGGGGAACGGCTCCGAGATAAAGGCGTCGATGAAGTCGATGGCGTCCTCGATGCTGTGCTGCCTGGCACCGATGGAGATGACGTTCGCGTCGTTGTGCTCGCGGGCGAGCCTGGCGGTACTGAGGCTCCAGACCAGCGCGGCGCGCACGCCCTTCACCTTGTTTGCGGCCATCTGCTCGCCGTTGCCCGAGCCGCCGAAGACGACGCCGAGCGCGTCGACGCCGACGGACAGGTCGGCGACGACGGCCTCGGCCGCCCGGATGCAGAAACCGGGGTAGTCGTCGAGGGCGTCGTAGACCTCCGGTCCGTGGTCCACGACTTCGTGACCGGCCAGGGTGAGGTGCGTGACCAGCTGGTGGCTGAAGTCGAGGCCGGCGTGGTCAGTGGCGATGTGGATGCGCATGCAACCGATTATATTTACTCGGCTTACTCGGCCGGTACCGTCGCAGCCGCGGCGAAGGTCGGCTCACGGGTGCGGGAGCGCTTCAGCTCGAAGAAACCGTCGTACCCGGCAACGGCCACCACACCGTCCCAAAGCTTGAGCGCCGCATCTCCGCTCGGCGCGGGCGAGATGACCGGGCCGAAGAAGGCCACGTCGTTCACGGCGATGACGGGGGTGCCGACATCCTGGCCCACCCGCTCCATGCCGTCGAAGTGGCTGGCGCGCATCTGCACGTCGTGGTGGTCGCTGTCGGCCCACTCCGCGAACGATGCCGGCAGGCCCACCTCGGCGAGCGCGGCGGGAATGACCTCGTCGGGGTTTGTGCTGCCACCGAGGTGGATGCGGGCGCCCAGGGCATCGTAGAGCGCCTTGACCGTTTTCTGGCCGTGCAGTTCCTGTGCGGCAGCAACCAGGCGGGTGTACTTGAGAGCCCGGGGGAAGAACGCGCGGTACTCCTCGGACACGTCCTGGTCCTCGTTCAGGACGGCGAGGCTCATCACCTTCCACTCGACGTCGAAACCGCGCAGGGCGGAGACCTCCTCCACCCAGCGGGAGGTCATCCAGGCCCAGGGGCAGGAGGGGTCGAACCAGAACTTCACAGAGTCAGCCATAGGGCCCAGCCTAAGTGTCTCCCGGCTGGGAAAGCGCCGACGGAGACCGAACGTAAACCCCTGTCCAGAGAGGGTATCCTCGGCAAAATGTCTGGTTGTTGCCCATTTCCGACTAAAATTATTCGTTATGCCCGAAAGCGGGCCCCTTTTTTTCGCAGCAACATGATCTCTACGAGAGAAGTTCCAATGCCCAGAACCAGCTCACTTTCCGGTGCCGACGGCACGGCGGTGAAGACCAAGAATCCGCTCCTGCAGCGCCGCTTAAAGGTGTCACACGTGAACGTGGTCGATCAGTCAAGGCTAAAGAAAGCCCTCGGCGGAACCATCGTGGGAAACACGATGGAATGGTACGACGTCGGCGTGTTCGGCTACCTCATCACGACCATGGGTCCGGTGTTCCTGCCCGAGTCCGACCCGACCGTGCAGACCCTGTTCCTGCTCGGCACCTTCGCCGCGACGTTCATCGCCCGCCCGCTGGGTGGTGTGTTCTTCGGCTGGCTCGGGGACAAGATCGGCCGCCAGAAGGTGCTGTCGATGACCCTGATCCTGATGGCGGCATCCACTTTCAGCGTGGGCCTGCTGCCCGGCTACGCCCAGGTGGGCATGCTCGCCGCCGCGCTGCTGGTCTTCACCAAACTCGTGCAGGGCTTCTCCACCGGCGGTGAGTACGCCGGTGCGACCACCTTCGTGAGCGAGCACTCGCCCGACAAGCACCGCGGCTTCTTCGCCAGCCTGCTCGATATGGGCAGCTACCTCGGCTTCGCCATCGGCGCCGCGCTCGTGTCCATCCTGCAGGTCACCCTCGGGCAGCCCGTCATGGAAGACTGGGGCTGGCGCATCCCATTCCTGATCGCCGGACCGCTCGGCCTGATCGCCATCTGGTTCCGTCTGAAGATCGAGGAATCCCCCACCTTCCAGGCCACCCTGGACGCGAAGGAACTGGCCGCGACCGACCCGTCGTTCTCCGACGAGTCCGCCCCGTCCAACAGCCCGGTCAGCATTTTCAAGAACCACTGGCGCGGCATCATCGTCGCGATGATCCTTGTCGCCGCGGCCAACACGCTCGGCTACGCGCTCACCTCATACATGCCGACCTACCTCACCGCCACCAAGGGCTACGACGAGCTGCACGGAACACTGCTCACCATCCCGATCCTCGTTATCATGGCGCTCTGCATCCCCCTGGCCGGCCGCCTGTCCGACAAGATCGGTCGTCGTCCCGTGCTCTGGATGGGTTCGCTCAGCGCCGTAGTGCTCTCCATCCCCGCCTTCATGCTGATCGGCGTCGGCGAGATCTGGACGACGCTGCTCGGCCTGGCTCTGATCGCCTTGCCCGTCACGTTCTACGTCTCCAACCTCGCCTCGGCCCTGCCGGCGCTGTTCCCGACCGAAAGCCGTTACGGTGCCATGGGCATCGCGTACAACTTCTCGGTGGCCATCTTCGGTGGCACGACGCCTTTCATCATCGCGGCGCTGATCGCCACGACCGAGAACGACATGATGCCGGCGTACTACCTGATGGGGACATCCGTCATCGGTGGAATCGCGATCTTCTTCCTGCGCGAGTCTGCCGGGCGTCCGCTGATCGGCTCGATGCCCAGCGTGGACTCGGTCTTCGAGGCCCGCGAACTGGTAGCCACGCAGGATGACAACCCTGCCCTGGACACCGACGAGATGCCGTTCGACGAGACCTATGAGCCGCCGACCTCGTCGATGGATCTCTCATCGCTCGCGACGGAGCCGGAAACCGAGCCGGAGCCGCTGAAGGTCTAGCGACACCCTGCTGCATCGACTGGTGGCCCGGCGTGCGGAGACCCTGGTCTCGGCGCGCCGGGCCACCGGTCTGTGTGCTGTGTGCACCGGGCCATCGCGGGGGCCATCGTAGAATTGTCCGATGACCACGACGCCTCCGACCGAGCCCGCTCCCGGGGCCGTGTCCACCCTGAGCATCGACCCTGCCGAGATGGCGATCGCCCTGCGCGTGCTCGCCTCGCTCAGCGAGATCGACCCCGAAGACCCCGATTTCGTCACCGTGCGGCAGGCCACCGCCAAAATGTTCAAGTCCGTCAAGATGGTGCGACGCGGCGAGAAGCGGCAGGCGATCGCGGATGCCGACCGGGAGGTCATCGCCGCGACCGCGACCGGCGCCGCCACCCGCATCGACGACGAGACCATCGGCGCCCAGCTGCGCCTGGGCACCGACCGGGCGTCGGCCGGCGAGTTGCTCGTGCCGCGGGCCTGCTACATCTGCAAGCAGAAGTACACCCTCGTCGACGCCTTCTACCACCAGCTCTGCCCTGCCTGCGCGGCGATGAGCCATGAGAAGCGGGATGCCCGCACCGACCTGACCGGCAAGCGCGCCCTGCTCACGGGCGGCCGCGCCAAGATCGGCATGTACATCGCCCTGCGCCTGCTGCGCGACGGCGCCCACACCACCATCACCACCCGGTTCCCGCGCGACGCGGTGCGCCGCTTCAGCGCCATGCCGGACTCGGCCGACTGGCTGCACCGTCTCCGCATCGTCGGGATCGACCTGCGCGACCCGGCCCAGGTGATCGGCCTGGCCGACTCCGTCGCCGCGGCCGGGTCGCTGGACATCCTGATCAACAACGCCGCCCAGACCGTGCGCCGCTCCCCCGGCTCCTACTCGATGCTGGTCGAGGCCGAGCAGTCGCCGCTGCCGGAGGGCGTCATCCCGGAGATCGTCACGTTCGGGCACACCAGTGACGCGCACCCGACCGCGCTCGCGGCATCCGTCACCAGCCACCCGATCCTGGCCGCAGCAGCCGGAGCGAGTGGCGCACTCACGGCCGACGACCTGACCGCCCTGGCGCTCGCGCCGGGCTCCTCGTCTCTCGCGCGTCTCGCCGCCGGCACCGCGATCGACGCCGGCGGGCTCGTGCCCGACCTGCACTCCCGAAACAGCTGGACCGCGAACGTGGAAGACGTCGACCCGCTGGAGATGCTGGAGGTGCAGCTGTGCAACACCACGGCCCCGTTCCTGCTGGTGAGCCGTCTGCGTGGCTCGCTCGCGGCATCCGACGCCCGCCGCACCTACATCGTGAACGTGTCGGCAATGGAGGGCGTGTTCGGCCGCGGCTACAAGGGACCCGGTCACCCGCACACGAACATGGCCAAAGCCGCGCTGAACATGCTCACCCGCACGAGCGCGAAGGAAATGCTGTCCCACGGCATCCTGATGACCAGCGTCGACACCGGCTGGATCACCGACGAGCGGCCGCACCCCACCAAGATCCGCCTCGCCGAGGAGGGCTTCCACGCCCCACTCGACCTGGTCGACGGCGCGGCGAGGGTCTACGACCCGATTGTGCGCGGCGAGGGCGGCGAGGACCTCTGCGGCGTCTTCCTCAAGGACTACAAGCCCGGCGCCTGGTAGCCGGGGCAGGTCGTCGGCGGGGTCGGCCTGCGAGTCGGCGGGTCGAGTCGGCGAGTCAAGTCGGCGCGCTGGACAGCCAGCAGGACAGCCAGCAGGCCCCTCACCAATTCGACGGAGATTTTGAGGTTTGCGCACCCAGGCGGCCGGTTGCGGCCTGGTTTCGGCAGAATCTCCGTCGAATTGGTTCGGGCGGGCGACATAGTGCGGGCCATTTTGGTGCGGCGAGCGGATGCTGCTGGGCGCCGGCACCGGGATCGCGCCCCGCCGAACCGCACCTCAGTCAGGAGCCGGCGGGGTCCAGACCCAGGGGGTCGTCGACGTGATGGCCTGAAAGCCCAGCCGCAGCAGGATCGGTTTGCTGTCGTCGGAGGCATCCACTTGCAGGTAGCGCACACCGCGTTGGTGCGCGAGCCGCGCGCGGTATACCACCAGCGCCCGGTAGATGCCGCGGCCCCGCCAGGCGGCCAGGGTCGACCCACCCCAGAGTCCCGCGAAATCAGTGCCGCGGGTGAACTCGAGCCGGCACGAGGAGACGAGCTCGCCGCCGCGCACGCCGCCGGCCTCGGCGACGAACACGAGCACGTCGCCCGGGGCATCACGCACACCGGCCTCCAGCTGGTCGGCCAGCCAGGCGTAGTCCTCGTCCCAGACCTGCGACTGCAGCGCGGCGATGCGCTCGAAGTCGGCCCGGGTGTCGACCTGCCTGATCGTGACGCCGACCGGCAGCACCGGCACGGCGTTCAGGCGTTCGGTCTCGGCGACGACGACCGTCTCCAGCTCCTCGGCCACGAAGCCGGCCGCGAGCAGGCGGTCCGGCAGATCGGCTGGCAGGTCGTGGCCGCGGGTCTTCCACTCGAAGGCCTCGCCGCGGGCAGTGAAGAAGTCGCGGTGCTCCGCGATCAGGGCGTCGAGCGCCGCGCCGGTCGCACCCACGTCGCGAGCGGTCTCGACGAGCCCCTGGTGCCGTCCCAAGATCCGCAGAACCGGGCCCGACAGTTCGTAACGGATGCCCGTGGGCCGGTCGTTCGGAACCCAGAGCCGAAGCTGTGCGTCGTAGGCGTCACGGAGCGCGTCACGGGTTGTCATCGTGGCTAACCCTAGAGCCGCCCAGCACGAATTCGACGGAGATCTTGCCCGAAACGGCTCCACGGAGGCCTTAATCGGCCCTTTTCCGCAGACCGTTTCGGTGCCGAGAGCCGGTCGATCGGAGCGGAGGTCGCCGGGTCATCCGACACTTTGTGCCCACGCCTCGTAGCAGGCGCTCATGCCGCGCGCTCCCACGTCAGCAAACTCACGGTACCGGTCGTCCGTCGCGGCCCGCGGGTCGGTGCTTACCCTCGTGCAGACACCATATTCCTTGGCTAGGCTGATTGTCGGTGCGCTGCGCCACAAACGTCGGCGCGCGTGCAGACCGCGAAACCGAGATGGAGAAACCGTTGCCCGGAGAGAACCTCACCAGGATCGAAGCCCAGGAGCGCGCCGCGCTCATCACCGTTCAGAGCTACGAGGTCACCCTCGACCTCACGACCGGACCGGAAACGTTCGGCAGCGAGACCACGGTGCACTTCACCGCGACGCCCGGCGCGTCCACCTTCATCGACGCGATCACCCGCACCGTGCACTCGGTGACGCTGAACGGCGCCGCGCTCGACCCCTCAGTCGTCAGTGACGGCATCCGGATTCAGCTCGACGGCCTAGCCGCCGAGAACACGCTCACCGTCGTCGCCGACGCCGAGTACACGAACACCGGCGAGGGCCTGCACCGCTTCGTCGACCCGGTCGACAACGAGGTCTACCTGTACAGCCAGTTCGAGGTGCCCGACTCCCGCCGCGTCTTCGCCGTGTTCGAGCAGCCCGACCTCAAGGCCACGTTCGCCTTCACCGTCACCGCCCCCGGCGCCTGGGAAGTCATCTCCAACTCCGTCACGCCCGAGCCGACGGATGCCGGCAGCGGCCACAAGACCTGGGCATTCGCCCCCACCCACACCATCTCCAGCTACATCACTGCCCTCGTCGCCGGCCCTTACGCAGTCGTGCGCAGCGAGCTGACCTCCAGCGACGCCCGCGTCATCCCGCTCGGGCTCTTCTGCCGTAAAAGCCTGTTCGAGTTCCTCGACGCGGATTACCTGTTCGAGAAGACCCGCCAGGGCTTCGCATACTTCGAGGGCAAGTTCAACTACCCGTACCCGTTCGACAAGTACGACCAGATGTTCGTGCCGGAATTCAACGCGGGCGCCATGGAGAACGCCGGCGCGGTCACCTTCACGGAGACGTACGTGTTCCGGTCCAAGGTCACCGACGCCATCAAGGAACGCCGCGTCGTCACCGTGCTCCACGAACTGGCGCACATGTGGTTCGGCGACCTCGTCACCATGAAGTGGTGGAACGACCTGTGGCTGAACGAGTCGTTCGCCGAGTGGGCGTCGACCATGGCAACCGCCGAGGCCACCGAGTGGACCGAAGCGTGGACCACCTTCGCCGTGATGGAGAAGAGCTGGGCCTACAAGCAGGACCAGCTGCCCTCCACCCACCCGATCACCGCCACGATCAACGACCTCGAAGACGTGCAGGTCAACTTCGATGGCATCACCTACGCCAAGGGCGGCTCCGTGCTCAAGCAGCTCGTGGCCTGGGTCGGCCGCGACGAATTCTTCACCGGCGTCGCCGCGTACTTCCAGAAGCACCAGTGGGGCAACACCGAGCTGACCGACCTGATGGCCCTGCTCGAAGCCTCCAGTGGCCGCGATCTCACCGAGTGGACGAAGCTGTGGCTCGAGACCGCGGGCGTGAACACGCTGCGTCCCGAGATCGCCGTGGACAAGTCCGGCGCCATCACCGGCTTCACGGTGCTGCAGACCGCCGCGGCCGACTACCCCACCATCCGCCCGCACCGCCTCGCCATTGGCTTTTACGACCGGGTGGACGGCGCCCTGGTGCGCACTCACCGGATCGAGATCGACGTCGACGGCGAGCAGACGGATGTCCCGTCACTGCTCGGCCACCAACAACCCGACCTCGTTCTGCTCAATGACGATGACCTGGCCTACGCCAAGATCCGCCTCGACCCGGCATCGCAGGAGGTGGCCCTCGAGAACCTCTCCGCGATCGAGAGCCCCCTCGCCCGCGCCATCATCTGGGGCGCGGTCTGGGACGCCACCCGCGACGCCGAGACCTCGGCGCGCGACTTCATCACGCTTGTGCTCGGCAACGTCGCGACGGAATCCGAGTCCACCACGCTGCGCACCGTGCTCGGCCAGGTTGTGCTCGCCGCCTCGTACTACGTCGCCGAGGAATTCCGCACGAGTACAGTCAAGGAGGTCGGGGACGCGCTCTGGTCCCTCGCCCGCCACGCCGACGCCGGCAGCGACGAGCAGTTCCAGTTCGTGAAGTTCTTCGCCGCCATCGCAACCACGGACAGCCAGCTGGCATCCGTTGCCGCGCTGCGGGGTGGCACGGCGCCGCTCGACGGCCTCGAGATCGACACCGACCTCTCCTGGGAGCTGCTCATCGCCCTCGTGGCCGGAGGCAAGGCCGGCGCGGTCGAGATCGACGCAGCACTGGCCGCGGACAACACCGCGACCGGCGCCCAGTCGGCCGCGCAGGCCCGCGCCGCCATCCCCACCCTGGAGGGCAAGCAGGCCGCCTGGTCGTCTCTGATCGACGTGGACACCGCGCCGAACACCATCGTGCGGGTCACGGCAGCCGGTTTCCTGCGGGCCAACGACACCACGTTGCTGGAGCCGTTCGTCGAGCAGTACTTCGCCATGTTGCAGCCGGTTTGGGCCGCCCGCAGCTTCTCCATCGCGGAAAAGCTGGTGCTCGGACTGTACCCGGCGCCGCTGGCTGACCGGGCGCTCGTCACCGCGACGCGAACGTGGCTCGACGCCAACCCGGAGCCGCTCGCGCTGCGTCGCCTGGTGATCGAGAACCTGGCCGGGGTCGAACGCGCCCTCGCCGCCCAGGCGCGCGACGCGGAGTAGCCGCGCCGAGGCATCCGCCCGCCCGCGCCGTTCGTGCCCCACGCCGCATCCGCCCTCGCCCCCGTCCCCACCCCCGCTCCCACCCTCGCCCCTAACAAATTCGACGGAGATTCTGCTCCCCGAGCCGCACAAAACCGGTTCAGCTCGTCACCTGGGCGGAAATCTCCGTCGAATTTGTTCGGGCGGGTGGCAGGGCTCAACAGGGTGCGGCTGGGTGCGGAGCCGCGGACTCAGGACTTGGACAGGACGCGGCTCTGTAGACTCGGATCGTTATGGACTTTGACGCAATCTGGCTTGAACTGATTCAATTTTTCAAAATCGACCTGTGGCTCAGGGTCATCAATATCGTCGTCATCATTGTGGCCGCGCTGGTCATCCGGTGGGTGTTGCGCTTCGTGATCGACCGCGTCGTGCAACAGATCGTCACGGGGGTCAAGAAGACCCAGAACGTGGAGGACACGCAGGCGCTGAGCGTTTCGCCGCTAGCCGCCGTGCGCGTCGTGCAGCGCACCCGCACCCTCGGTTCGGTGCTCTCGAATATCATCAACGTGACCCTGTTGATCGTGACGATCCTGCTGATCGTCAACATCATCAACAATGAAATCCTGGGCTCTTTCGCCCTGCTGACGGCCGCGCTCGGCGCCGGTCTCGGTTTCGGCGCGCAGAACATCGTCAAGGATATCCTGAACGGGCTGTTCATGGTCGTGGAGGACCAGATCGGCGTGGGCGACATCGTCGACGTGGGCTTCGCTTCCGGGGTCGTGGAGACCGTCGGCATCCGTGTCACCCAGGTGCGCGACATCGACGGCACCCTGTGGTTCGTGCGCAACGGTGAGATCCTGCGCGTCGGCAACATGTCCCAGGGCTGGGCGCGCGTGATCATCGACCTCGCCATCCCCTACTCGTCCGATGTCGAGGCGGTGCAGAACGAGTTGCTGCGCGTCGCGAAGGCGCTCGCCTCCAGCCGCAAGTGGCGGTCGGTGATATTGGAGAAGCCGGAGATCTGGGGACTCGAGTCGATCTCCGCCGAGGCCCTCGTCGTGCGCCTCGTCGTCAAGACCCGGGTGGCGGCGAAGTGGGACTTCGCCCGCGACCTGCGCCTGCACCTGAAGAAGGCGCTGGACGGGCTCGGCATCGGTCTGACTCCGCTCAACAGCGTGGTCATGGCCGGCACGGATGGCGCGGTCGCCGCCGGCTCCGACCCCGGCTCCGAGGGAACGCCCGACGCGGCCGCGGAAGCAGCCGCGGCCATGCCGGACCTCACCACCGGCCCGTTCACCGCCCCGATCCCGGTGCGGAAGAAAAAGGCTCCCCGTGCACCCCGCCGACCCAAGAACGCCGCGACCGCGCTGCCCCAAGAGGCACACCCACGCGCAGCGTCAGCGGATGTTTCCGGTACAAACCCGGCTGTGCCCACGGCCCCGACACCGAAGACCGAGGCACCCAAGGCCCCGACACCCAAGACCGAGGCACCCACTCACACGGCACCGGATCCGGAGACTCACGATGATGAATGACGCCGACGCCCCCACTCCTGCCACGCCCGGTGCGGTCCACCTGCGCGAGGGCGAGAACGGCACCGCGATCGGCCCCACGTTCTACGAGCAGGTCGGCGGTAGGCCGTTCTTCGAGAATCTGGTGAACGAGTTCTATCGCGGCGTCGCCACCGACCCGGTACTGAAGCCGATGTACCCCGAGGACGACCTGGGCCCGGCCGCCGAGCGTCTGACCATGTTCCTCGAGCAGTTCTGGGGTGGCCCGACCACCTACAGCGAGCAGCGCGGCCACCCGCGGCTGCGCCAACGGCACCAGCCCTTCAAGGTGAACCCGGATTCCCGCGACCGCTGGCTGAACCACATGCGCGCCGCCGTCGACAAGGCCGCTCTGCCACCGCTGCAGCGCGACCAGCTCTGGGACTACCTCGAGCGCGCGGCCTTCGCGATGCTCAACACCTTCGACGAGTAGCAGCGCACCCGCTCTCGGCGCACCCTTGGGACGCAGGCGCACGTTCTACCGTGCGCCCGCTTCTGCAATCTGCGCCGCGAGACACAGACCGACCGAACCAGGCCGACCGACGGATGCCGCCGCGCCTGCTTTACGAGTCGAGCTCGGCGACGATCTCCGCGGCCGTTGCGCGTCCCATCCGAATCGCGCCGTCGACGTGTTGGTAGCCCTTTCCGGCGAGGTCGCTGCAGGAGAACAGGATCGGGCCGACCGGTGTGCGCAGGTCCGCGCCGAAGCGAGCCAGCCCGCCCAGGTCGAAGCTCGCCGCGTAGGCGCCGCGGGTCCACTCTTCCGTGCCCCAGTCGCTCTCGTAGTAGACGACGGGGGTCAGTGCCTTCTCGCCGAAGTAGTGCGAGAGCGAGGTGAGGATGCGCTGCTTGCGCTCCTCCGCCGAGACGGTGAACACGCCGTCGGCGGCCTCGTCGGAGACGAAGCCGACCAGAGTGCCGCGCGGGTCGTTGAAATTGGTGTTGTCGTAGGCCTCGTGGGAGAGCTCGTAGGGGCTGAAGGCCGTGCCGGAGAGGCCGTCCTCCCGCCAGAACGGGGTCTCGTAGACCGCGTGCACCTTGATCACGAAGCCCATCGAGAGGTGCTGGTGCATCATCTGCTGGCGGCGCGGCAGCGGCGGATCGAAGGAGATCCGGGTGTAGAGCACGGGAGGAACGGCAACGATCACGCGACGCGCACGCACCTCGAGGTCGTCGGTGAGCACACTCACACCAGCGTCGCCCCAGCGCACTGTGCGGGCGGCCTGCCCGAGGAAGACGTCGTCACCGAGGTTCTCGGCCAGCAGGATCGGCACCCGCTGCAGCCCGCCCACGACCCGTTCGTCGAGGATGAAGTCGGCGTCGACGAGGTTGCTGAAGCTGCCGGCGCTGGCCGCCATCAGGAGGGCCTGCAGCGTGGAAAAAGCGTGCGCCGGCTTGGTCAGCATGGCTCCGGCGATGAAGAGGCTAATGTTGTCGCGGGCCTCCTGGTCGTCGGTCTCCTGCTCCAGCCAGCGCCGGAAGGAGATCTGGTCGAGCTCCACCGCACGCGGATGTGCCCAGGGACGGTCGGGGTCCATCTGGTCCACGAGCTCGTCGAGAGTGGCGATCAGGGCCACCATCTCGCGCTCGGTGTCGGCCGAGACCGGGAAGATCTCGCCCTCGAACCGGGTTCGCTCCCCCGCGGCGTTGATGTAGACGCTTTCGCCCTCGCGGTACCGCGCGAAGGTCTCGAGGCCCAGCTCGGCGATGGTCTCCTTGAGTGCGTCCTGATCGGGCGAAACCCACTGGCCGCCGATCTCAAGCATGGCACCGTTGATGTCGTCGGTGTGGAGGCGGCCGCCGACGCGGTCGCGCGCTTCGAGCACGGCCACGGTGAGGCCGGCCTTCCGCAGCTCGGTCGCGGCGGTCAGGCCGGATGCCCCGGCGCCGATAATGACGATGTCACGTTCGATGATGCTCAAGGAGTGCTCCATTGCGTTCTGGTGGTGGGAAGCAGGTGAAAAACGGGTACGTCGCCGGTCAGGAGACCGGGATGAGGGTGTACTTGGTGGACAGGTACTCCTGGATGCCCTCGAGCCCGCCTTCGCGGCCCAGACCGGATTGCTTGACACCGCCGAACGGTGCCGCCGCGTTGGAGACCAGGCCCGTGTTCAGACCCATCATTCCAGTTTCAAGCTTGGCGATCATCCGCTGCCCGCGGGCGACGTCCTGGGTGTACACGTAGCTGATCAAGCCATACTCGGTGGAGTTGGCCAGGCGCACGCCCTCGGCCTCGTCGGCGAAGGTGACGATGCCGACGACCGGGCCGAAGATCTCCTCGGTCAGGAGGGCGCTGGCCGGGGCCACGTCCGTCAGCACGGTGGGCTCGTAGAAGGAGCCGGCGCCTTCGGGGCGCTTGCCGCCGGCGAGCAGGGTGGCGCCGTGGGCCAGCGCGTCCTGCACGAGGGCGTCGGTGCCGGCGACGGCAGCCTCGCTGACGAGCGGGCCGATGGTGACGCCGGCTTCGGTGCCGCGGCCGATCTTCAGCGCGCCGACTCGCTCGGTCAGGCGGCGGGCGAACTCGGCGGCGACGGACTCGTGCACGATGAAACGGTTGGCCGCGGTGCAGGCCTGCCCGATGTTGCGGAACTTGGCGAGCATCGCGCCCTCGACGGCCTTGTCCAGGTCGGCGTCTTCGAAGACGACGAACGGGGCGTTGCCGCCGAGCTCCATCGAGGTGCGCAGCACACCCTGAGCCGCCTGCTGAATGAGCTTGCGGCCCACGGGGGTCGACCCGGTGAAGCTGAGTTTCCGCAGCCTGGGGTCGGCGATGATCGGCCCGGCAACGGCGGAAGAGGTCGACGTGGTGATCACGTTGACGACGCCGGCCGGTACCCCGGCGTCTTCGAGCAGCTGCACGAAGAAGAGGGTGGTCAGCGGGGTCAGCTCGGCGGGCTTCACGACGACCGTGCAGCCGGCGGCGAGCGCGGGGGCGATCTTGCGGGTGGCCATGGCCAGCGGGAAGTTCCACGGAGTGATCAGCAGGCACGGTCCGACCGGATACTGAGAGACAACCATCGTGCCGGTTCCCTCCGGGTTCAGCCCGAAGCGACCGCTGATGCGCACGGCCTCCTCGCTGAACCAGCGCAGGAACTCGCCGCCGTAGGTGACCTCTCCATTGGCCTCGGCGAGAGGTTTGCCCATCTCCATGGTCATCAGCAGCGCAAAGTCATCGCGGCGCTCCTGCAGCAGGTCGAAGGCCCGGCGCAGGATCTCGGCCCGCGTACGCGGCGCGGTAGCCGCCCACGACTCGGCCGCCTCGACGGCCGCATCGAGGGCACGGATGCCGTCGGCGGCATCCGCGTTCGCGATCCGTTTGAGCACAGCACCGGTCGCCGGGTCGGTGACCTCGATGGCCTTACCGCCGCCCTGCTGCCAGGTGCCGTTGATGTAGAGGCCGTCCGGGACGCGGGCGAGCAGTTCGGTTTCACGAGTGGACACGATGAGTCTCTTTCCGATGCGATACGGGAGATGCGAATGAGGTTTTGATCAGGGGTGGAGGCCGTGCAGAAAGGGCGTTTCCGCCACCCTCCCCGCGGCGTTCCCCCAGTATGACTGATCGCCCTGTACCCCCGTCGGGTTCGGGCAGGAGACCGCGGAGCCAGGGCTCATGCGGCGGCGAGCACGTTCGCCAGCACCTGCAGGCCCTCGACGAGGAGGTCGTCGGAGATGCTCAGAGGCGGCAGGAAGCGGATCACGTTGCCGTAGGTGCCACAAGTGAGCAGCACGACACCCAAGGCGTGAGCGGCGGCCACGACGCGGCCGGTGAGGGCGGCATCCGGGTCTCCGGTCACCGGGTCGACCAGTTCGATGGCGATCATGGCGCCGCGGCCGCGCACATCGCCCACACGCTTGTCGACGGCACGGATGGCGTTCAGCCGCCCGGTCAGGATGGCGCCGATTTCACGGGCGCGCTGGGCCAGGTTCTCGGTCTCATAGCTGCGCATGGTGGCCAGGGCCGCGGCGCAGGCGAGCGGGTTGCCGCCGTAGGTGCCGCCGATGCCGCCGACCTGCGGCGCGTCCATGATCTCGGCGCGGCCGGTGACGGCGGAGAGCGGCAGGCCGCCGGCGATGCCCTTGGCCATCACCATCAGGTCGGGCACGATGCCCTCGTGGTTGCTGGCGAAGAGGTCGCCGGTGCGGGCGAATCCGGTCTGCACCTCGTCGGCAATGAAGACGACCTCGTTCGCGCGGCACCAGTCCACCAGGGTGGGAAGGAAGCCGGGTGCGGGCACGATGAAGCCGCCCTCACCCTGGATCGGCTCGATGATCAGGGCGGCCAGGTTGTCGGCGCCGACCTGCTTCTCGATCTGGGAAATGGCGCGCCGGGCGGCCCCGACCCCGTCGAGTCCGGCGTCGCGGTAGGGGTACGACGTGGGTGCCCGGTAGATCTCCGCGGCGAAGGGGCCGAAGCCGTTCTTGTACGGCTGGTTCTTCGCGGTGAGGCCCATGGTCAGGGTGGTGCGGCCGTGGTAAGCGTGGTCGAAGGCGACGACGGCCTGCTTGCCGGTGTAGTGTCGGGCGATCTTGACGGCGTTCTCCACGGCCTCGGCGCCGGAGTTGAACAGGGCGCTGCGCTTGGCGTGGTCGCCCGGGGTGAGCCGGTTGAGCGTCTCGGCTACCTCGATGTACGAGTCATAGGGCGTCACGGTGAAGCACGTGTGCGTGAACTGGGCCAGCTGGGCGGCCACGGCGGCCACGACCTCGGGGGCGCTGTTGCCGATGCCGGTCACGGCGATGCCGCTGCCGAGGTCGATCAGGAAGTTGCCGTCGACGTCGACAAGCACACCGCCGCCGGCCGCGACGATATAGGCAGGCAGGGTCACGCCCACCCCGGCGGAGACGGCCTCGATCTTGCGACGTCCGAGCTCTTGGGACTTCGGGCCGGGGATGGCGGTGACGAGGCGGCGTTCCTGGGGAAGGGACGGTCCGCCGACCGGGATCACAGAAAGGGCGTCTACGAGGGTCATTGCTGCTCCAGTTCGCTGGCTGTTGCATCGGCGCGGGGCCGGCGACGATACCGATTCCAGAAGGCTACGCAGGGCGGCCACCCGCAACATCCGGCACCGTGTACAACGCGCGGGTGAACTTTCGCCACGTTGTACACTCGTCGCATGGCTCCGAACCTGGCCCCGCCGCTTCTGCCCACCGTGCGCCGCCTGCTGGCCCAGCCTGGCCTCCAGCTGCACCTGCTCACGGCCGAGCCGCAGCTGCCGGCACACGCGCTCGACCAGCCCGTGGAGTGGGTGCACGGCTCCGACCTGGCCGACCCGACGCCGTTTCTCTCCGCCAGCCAGGTGCTCCTCACCACCGGCACCCAGTTCGCCGACCCGATGACGGATGCCTACTACCGCGACTACGTGCGCCGGCTCACGGCCCGCGGCATCGCCTGTCTCGGCTTCGGCACGGAGGTCGTGCGCGCCGGCACGCCGGAGGCCCTCGTTGCGGCCTGCCTTGCCGAGGGGCTGCCCCTGATCGAGGTGCCCTATGACACTCCGTTCATCGCGGTGGCCCGCGCGGCCGGCGACCTGGTCGCCGAGTTGCGCTACGCCCGCAACACCTGGGCGCTGGACGCCCAGCGGGCCATCTCGCACGCGGCCCTCCGACCCGACGGCCTGAGCAACATTCTTAGCGAGCTGTCCCGGCAGCTGGGCCACTGGGTCGCGCTCTTCGACGCGAGCGGCACGCTCGACCGGGTCTTTCCCCGCGACGCGTTCTCCGGTTCCGCCTCCTCCCCCGCCCTGCCGCGGGTACAGGCGGAGGCCGGCCGGCTGCTCCGCCGCGGGCAGCGGGCCGGCACCACCCTCGACGAGGGCGGCGAGACTTTGACCCTGCAGACCCTGGGGCGGCAGGGCCAGCTGCGCGGGGTGCTGGCCCTCGGCGGCGGCACCCTGCTCGACCAGGCCAGCCAGCAGGTGGTGACCAGCGTCATCGCCCTCGCCGGGCTCGCGCTCGAGCAGAACAGCGCCCAGGGTCGCGCCCGCGGCCACCTGCGGTCCGGGCTGCTGCAGGCGCTGCTCGGCGGCGACCTGCCGCTGGTGCAGAGCATCTCCCGGGAGCTCTGGGGTGCCCTCCCGGCCGAGCCGGTGCGGGTCGCCGTCGTCTCCCCGCCGCCCGAACGCTTGGACGCTCTGGCCGAGCTGCTCGAACTGCGGGTCGAGGAACGCCCAGGGCACCTGTTCTTCGCCCGCGACGGCGGCCAGGTGCTGCTCGTCCTCGATGTCGCCGCCGATCCGGTGCTCGCCGAGCTGGTGGGCCTCGGGCTGCACGTGGGCGTCTCCGACCGGAGCGCCTACCGTGCCCTGCCGCACGCGGCGGCCCAGGCCCGACAGGCGCTCGAGCGCGCCCACGAAGGTGCAGCGGGCATCGTCGAATTCGAGGTGATCTCACGGCAGGGCGTGCTCGCGTTCCTGGCCCGAACGGATGCCTCGGAGGTCGGCCGCGCCACCCTCCGGCCACTCTCCGACCACGATGCCGCCCACGGCACGGCGCTGCTCCCCACCCTGCGGGTGTGGCTCGAGCGCAACGGCCAGTTCGGCCCGGCCGCGACGGAGCTCGGCGTGCACCGACACACCGTGCGCGGCCGGATCAGCCACGCCGAGCAGTTGCTCGGGCGGGACCTCGGCGCCTTCCACGCCCGCGCCGACCTCTGGGCGGCGCTGCTGGCGTCGGCGGGATAGGCCGGAAACACCGCACGCACGAGGCGGCTCGCACACTGTGACGTAAGCACCCACACACCGGAAAGAGACAATGTTCAGCCTGAAGGACCTTCGCATTCCGATCATCGCGGCACCCATGGCCGGTGGCGCATCCACCCCGGCCCTGGTGCGCAGCCTCAGCGCGGGGGGCGGCCTCGGGTTCCTGGCCGCCGGGTACAAGACCCCGGATGCGCTGGCCCGGCAGATCGCCGACGTGCACCAGGGCTCGCGGCCGCCGTACGGCGTGAACGTGTTCGTTCCCGGGCCGCCACTGACCGACCAGGCCGGAGTCGATGCCTACCGCCGGAGCCTGACAGCGACCGCGCTGGAACACGGCGTGGAATTGCCCCCGACACTGGCCGCGGACGATGACTGGTTCTCCGCCAAGGTGGCCCTTCTCATCGGGCACCGAGTCCCCGTGGTGTCGTTCACCTTCGGGTTGCCGCCGGCCGATACCGTGGACGGTTTGCACGCCGTCGACGCGTGCGTGATCGCCACGGTCACCTCGGTGCGAGAGGCGGTTCTCGCGGAGGAACGCGGAGTCGATGTGCTCTGCGTGCAGGGCCCGGAAGCAGGCGGACACCGGGCGACCTTCACGACGGCCGAAGAACCGGAGACCACTCCCCTGATCGAACTGGTCCGCGCCATTTCGGACCTGGCGGTTCTGCCGCTCATCGCGGCCGGGGGCATCCACTCCGGTGCCGGGATCGCGACGCTCCTGGCGGCCGGCGCGGACGCCGTGCAACTGGGCACGGCGTTCCTCCGCACCGCGGAGTCCGGCGCCCAGCAGGCGCACAAGGACGCGCTCGTCGACCCGAACTTTGATCGCACCGTGGTCACGCGCGCGTTCTCCGGGCGTCCGGCACGGGGGCTGCGCAACGCGTTCATCATCGAGCACGACGCCACCGCGCCCCGGGCTTATCCTCAGGTGAACCATCTCACCAGTGGCCTCAGGGCGGATGCGGGTCGACGCGGCGACGCCGACGGGCTCGCCCTCTGGGCGGGCACCGGCTTCCGCTCTGCCCGCGCAGAACCGGCGGCCGACGTGCTCACCCGGCTGTGGCAGGACGCCCGCGTGTCGCCGAGTCAGCGACCGGTGTCGAACCAATTCGACGGAGATTTTGATGTTTGAGCCGATTTTCGGTCAGTTTAACGCCGATCCGGCCAAAATCTCCGTCGAATTCGTTCGGGGCACGGTGCGAACACCCAGCGAATAGTCAGCGGCTCAGCGACCAGGGCTTGCGACGCACGAGGATGTGGCCGCGGCTCGTGCTCAGCCGGGTCCACAGGCCCGTCTCGAACAGGCGCACGGGCTCGTTTTTCGAAAGGAAGCCGAGGCTGACGGCCGCGAAGGCGGCGCCGGCCGGCACGATTTCCAGGCCGGAGATCGGGCGGCTCCAGACTTCGGAGCGCACCCGCTGCACGATCTGCCCGCCGGTCCCCGCCGGGATGACGGCGGCGACTTCCTCAATGCCTGCCTGCGCCGCACCGTCGAGCAGGGCGGCATCCGTTTCACCGAGCAGGGTCCAGCCGCCCTGGGGCGGCGAGATACCGGCCCAGGTCACGGTGGTCACTTCCAGCGGCACGGTTACGGTCACTGTCGCCTCGTCCTCCAGCACGGCCGCGGTGAGGCGGGCGAGGCGGTCCAGCAGGGAGCGCACGGGAACGACCGCGTCGAGCTCGACCGGTGCGGTGAGCGCGAAGGTGCGCAGGCCCAGCACGGTCGGGCTGGAGTCGAGGAGACCGCGCGGGTAGAGGATCGCGGTGTAGACAGCGAGCACCCCCGCGGCCTGAATGAGGCGCACGGAACCGTCCTCCACCCGGCTAGCGCGGGAGAGGTAGACCTGGAGGTCGCGAAGGGACAGGGACTCTGGGAGAGAAAATGATTTACTCATCTGCTCCTAAACTACCAAGGTACGGCGCGCGTCACACCGGCGCGCGCGTCTGCTCCGCCACGCGCCTGAGGAGGCCACATGGACTTGCCGATGGAGGGCCTTCTAACCGCCCTGGACCTCACCGACACGGGCGCCCGCACCAGCGAGGACATCTTCACCGGGCCGTCGCAGTGGATGCCGCTCGGCCGCGTTTTCGGCGGGCAGGTGCTCGCCCAGTCACTGGTTGCCGCGATGCGCACGGTTCCCGACGACCGCCATGTGCACTCGATGCACGGCTATTTCCTCCGCCCCGGCGACGTGGGCCAGCCGATCACCTTCTCCGTCGATCGCATCCACGACGGCCGATCCTTCTCCACCCGCCGCACGCAGGCCTATCAGGACGGGCACCCGATCCTGTCGATGATCGCCTCGTTCCAGGACGATGATGAAGGCCTCGAGCACCAGATCGAGATGCCGACCGATATGCCCGACCCGGAGTCCTTGCCGACGGCGGCGGATGCCCTGGCCCAGGTCGACCACTCCATCGCCCGCTACTGGGCGAACGAGCGTCCGTTCGACATGCGGCACCTGCCGTCGCCGATCTACCTCAAGGTGAACGGCGAGCACACCTCTCGCCAGGCCGTGTGGATGAAGACCATGGGCCCGTTGCCCGACGACCCTGACCTGCACCGCGCCGCGCTGGCATACGCCAGCGACTACTCGATCATGGAGCCTGTCATGCGCCGCCACGGCGTGGCCTGGGCCACACCCGGGCTCAAGGTTGCGAGCCTGGACCACGCCATGTGGTTCCACCGCTTCGGCCGGGTCGACGAGTGGATGCTCTACGTACAGGATTCCCCGACCGCCCAGGGTGGACGCGGACTCTCCACCGGCAGCATCTACAGCCGGGCGGGCCTGCTTCTCGCCACGGTCGCGCAGGAGGGCATGCTGCGCGTGCCCACGAACGCAGAGTAGCCTCTTTCACATGCTCTGAGCGTCTCTGAGCATCTCCGAACGTGTCTGAACGTGTCTGAACGTGTCTGAACGTGTCTGAACGTATATGAACATCTCTGAACGCCCGCCCGATCGAGGAGAACCATGACGAACGCCACCGACATCTCCCGCCGCACCGCGCTCCTGCTCGGCACCGCCGGCACCGCCGTCGCGCTGGTCGGCTGCAGCACCGACGGCGCCGAAGACTCCGGCACCGGCAACATTGGCCCGGTGGAGTTAGCCAAGCTCGCCGACATCCCCGTGGGCGGTTCGATCGAGGCCTCTCTCGATGACAAGCCCATCCTGATCAGCCAGCCCACGGCCGGCACCGTGGTGGCGTTTAGTGCGATCTGCACCCACCAGGGCTGCGTGGTCAAAGCGGTAAAGGACGAGTTCGACTGCCCCTGCCACGGCTCGAAGTTCGACCGTGCCACCGGCGAGGTTCTCGCCGGACCGGCAACCGAACCGCTGGCGTCGGTGAAGGTCACCGTCACCGGCGACGCCGTCACCGCAGGCTGAGGCGGACTGCGTCCGGGTCGGTCTACTCCGCCGGCAGGGACGCGCGCCGGGTGAATCGGATGGGTTCGTCTACGTATGGAGCCCAAGCGGCGCGCTCGACCTCGTTGATCTTGCGTGGCCGCTCTGTCGCGGCGTCCACCAACACGATTGTGGTGCTCGCCTGCGCGAAGAGAACCGCCGGCTCCAGGCCGATCGGAGTCCAGACCTCGTAGCAGACCTCGAGGCTGGCGCCGCCGAGCTTGCCGAGCCAGAGACGGATGTCCAGAGGCTGCCTCAGATACGGAATCGGAGCCAGATACTCGGCCTCCATCCGCGCGATCAGGGTCAGCGTCGCCGCGCCCGGGCGCCCGTCCAGCACGGCGGTGCCGGCGAACGTCCCGGGGCCGTCGCCGTCTTCATCCGGCCAGAACGCCTGGATGCGCGCATCCTCGAGCACACGCAACAACTCGGCGTTGTTGACGTGGCCGTAGGCGTCCAGATCCGACCAGCGCAACTTCACCGGAACGCGCAGCTTCATCGCGGGCCCTAGTCGCGGGTCAGCTTGCGGTACGCGGACCGGTGCGGTTTCGCGGCATCCGGGCCAAGGCGTTCGATCTTGTTCTGCTCGTACGACTCGAAGTTGCCCTCGAACCAGTACCAGTTCGCCGGGTCTTCGTCGGTTCCCTCATAGGAGAGGATGTGCGTGGCGATTCGGTCGAGGAACCACCGGTCGTGGGTGATGACCACGGCGCAGCCGGGGAATTCAAGGAGCGCGTTCTCGAGCGAGCCGAGGGTTTCGACGTCCAGGTCGTTGGTGGGCTCGTCGAGCAGCAGAAGGTTGCCGCCCTGCTTGAGGGTGAGCGCCAGGTTGAGGCGGTTGCGCTCACCACCGGAGAGCACGCCGGCCTTCTTCTGCTGGTCGGGACCCTTGAACCCGAATGTGGACACGTAGGCCCGCGACGGGATCTCGGTCTTGCCGACCTGGATGTAGTCCTGGCCGTCGGAGACGACCTCCCAGAGCGACTTGTTCGGGTTGATGCCCGCGCGGCTCTGGTCGACGTAGGAGATGTCGACCGTCTCGCCGATCTTCAGTTCACCCAGGTCCAGCGGCTCGAGGCCGACAATCGTCTTGAACAGCGTGGTCTTGCCCACGCCGTTGGGGCCGATGATGCCGACGATGCCGTTGCGCGGGAGGGTGAAGGAGAGATCCTCGATGAGGACCCGGTCGCCGAAGCCCTTCTTGACCTTCTTGGCGTCGATGACCTGGGCGCCGAGGCGCGGGCCGACGGGAATCTGGATCTCTTCGAAGTCAAGCTTGCGGGTGCTCTCGGCCGCTGCCGCCATTTCTTCGTAGCGGGCGAGACGCGCCTTCGACTTTGCCTGGCGGCCCTTCGCATTCGAGCGCACCCATTCGAGCTCGTCCGCGAGGCGCTTGGCCATCTTTGCGTCCTTCTTGCCCGCGATGAGCAGTCGTTCCTGCTTCTTCTCGAGGTAGGTCGAGTAGTTGCCCTCGTAGGGGTACAGGTGGCCGCGGTCGACTTCGGCGATCCACTCGGCCACGTGGTCGAGGAAGTACCGGTCGTGGGTGACGGCGAGAACGGCGCCGGGGTACTGGGCCAGGTGCTGCTCGAGCCAGAGCACGCTTTCGGCGTCAAGGTGGTTGGTGGGCTCGTCGAGGAGGAGCAGGTCGGGCTTCTGCAGCAGCAGCTTGGTCAGCGCCACGCGGCGCTTCTCACCGCCGGAGAGGTCGGCGACGGAGTAATCGCCCGGCGGGGTGCGGAGGGCGTCCATGGCCTGCTCCAGCTGGGAATCGAGGTCCCACGCGTCGGCGGCGTCGATGGCCTCCTGCAGCGTGCCCATTTCGGCCAGCAGTGCGTCGAAGTCCGCGTCGGGTTCGCCGAGCGCGATGCTGATCTCGTTGAACCGGTCGACCTTGGCCTTGATCGGGCCGACGCCCTCCTGCACATTCTCGAGGACAGTCTTGGTCTCGTCGAGTTCGGGCTCCTGCATCAGGATGCCGACCGAGTAGCCGGGCGAGAGCTTCGCCTCGCCGTTGCTGGGGGTGTCCAGCCCGGCCATGATCTTCAGAATCGTGGATTTTCCGGCGCCGTTCGGCCCCACGATACCGATTTTGGCGCCGGGGAAGAATGACATGGTGACGTCGTCGAGGATCAGTTTGTCGCCGACCGCCTTGCGAGCGCGGACCATCGTGTAGATAAATTCAGCCATAGTACTTACCAGTCTATTTGCCGGGTGGCCCCGACCAGACACGTTCCGGATGCGAGGATCGCCGTGACCGCGCTGTGGTACCCGCCCGTGGCCGGTCCGTTCTGCCCGATCAGGCATTCGCCGTTGAACCGAACGGAGAACTGGATAGAGTCCGCTGGGAGGTCGATGTTGGTCTCGTCGAAGGTAACCTCCATTTGGGCCCGGTCGAAGCCGGAGGCCCCCAGCGCGTCCACGAATGCCCGCCCGCCGGCATTCTCGTCGGCGGTGACGACCGCCGTGGCGACGCTGTCGAAGTAGGCCAGGTTCGCCGCGGCATCCTTCTCCGGCTGTAGCTGCGGCGCGGGTATGGGCGCCGCGCTCGCGGTCGGACGAGCCGACGCCGACGCCGTGGCCGTGCTCGAGGGAGTCGCGGCCGGTGCCGCCGAGCAGGCCGCGAGGCTGACCGTGACGGCCAGCCCGAGCAGCAACGCGCTACCGGTGCGTGGGGAGCGGATGCCGGTTCGACGTCTCCGGGTTTCCCGATCTGATCGTGCCGGCACGTGGTCCTTCCGCGACCGCGGTGCGGTCAGACCTCTGAGTCTGCCAGATGCCCCGTGTCCCCGAGAGTTTATTCCGGTGACTGTGCCGGTGACTGTGCCGGTGACTGTCCCGGTGACTGTGCTGGTGACCGTGCCGGACACTGTGCCGAGTTGCCGCCGTCAGGAATCGACCCCGACAAGCGCCGCGGACTCTGCCTCGTCGCGCATCGGGGGTGCGTCGTCAGTATCGGCAGGTAGGAAGCCGTCCGTGGGCTCGGTCGGATGTGGCGCCGACGCTGCGCCGGGCGGCGGCGAGCGCGTGTAGACGGTGCTGCACCAGGCCAGGTCGTGCCCGACGGTCTCTGCCTCGACCTCGACCGAGGTACCGTTGCGGTCGGCATTTTCCCACGGCCGGATGCGCAACCGCCCCGCCACGACTACGTGCTCACCCTTCTGCACCGAGCGCTCCACGTTGTGGGCGAGCTGCCGGAAGGAGGACACCGTGTACCAGTTGGTCTCGGCGTCAACCCAGGTCTGTTTCACACGGTCGAAGCGACGCTGGCTTGATGCCAGCCGAAACGACGTGATGGCCAGCCCCGAACTGGTCACGAGGTGACGGGGCGTGGTGGCCACGATTCCGGTCACGGTGATGCTGTCGCTCATTACGGTCTCCCTCATCCTGTGAGCCCCGGACGAATGCCCGGAACACGCGACCTGGAGCGACAGCTCGTGCCTGTCTCCGCCGCCCCAGATCGCGTACTCCGAGTGTGCGGCGGCAGAACGACGCCCGGCCGCGGCATCCGGAACCTGTGCCGAATGACCGCCCCCCGCATCTGGGGAGGGCTGGGCGCGCTTCTGAAGGAGAGGGTCCGGGTGCGCGCCGCGGTCGGTGTCGAACCAATTCGACGAAGATTCTCCTGTGAAAGCGCTCTTTCCCAGCTTCTAGTGCCGCTTTGGGCAAAATCTCCGTCGAATTCGTTTGGCTCCGGGTTTCCGCACGGCGGTCTCGGCGGCGCTGGCACGGCAGCTAGAAAACCCGTTCATTTCGCCGCGCTGAGCGATACTCGCCGCCTACCAATACACGAACTCGCGCTGCTAGAGGAGGTATTCGGCGTAGGACTTGCGGATCTTGTTCACCTTGGGCAGCGCGACGGCCATGCAGTAGCCCTGACCCGGGTTTTTGGCGAAGAAGTCCTGGTGGTGGTCCTCGGCCACAAAGTACTCGCCGAGCGGCTCGATCGTGGTGACGATGCCGCCGCCCCACCATTCGGCGGCGCGAGTGCGAGCGGTTTCGAAGAGCAGCTTCTGCTCGTCGTCGGTATAGAACATCGCCGACCGGTACTGGGTGCCCACGTCGGCGCCCTGGCGGTTCAGCTGGGTCGGGTCGTGCAGCGAGAAGAACACGTCGAGGATGACGCTGGCCGGGATGACCTCCGGGTCGAACGTCACGGCGATGGCCTCGGCATGGCCGGTACGGCCCGTGCACACCGACTCATACGTGGGCCGTTGAGCCGTGCCCCCGGTGTACCCGGAAACCACCTCGCTCACGCCACGCAACACCCGATACACGGCATCGAGACACCAGAAACATCCACCTGCGACCACAAAAGTTTGCACACCCCTAGAGTAACGGCATGACCTTCGTCCCAGCTGAGAACCGCTATGCCGACATGACCTACCGACGCGCCGGACGGAGCGGCCTCAAACTGCCGGCGCTGTCTCTCGGCCTCTGGCACAACTTCGGCCACGAGCGCCCGATCGAGACCCAACGCGCCATCCTGCGCCGTGCCTTCGACCTGGGGGTCACCCACTTCGACCTGGCCAACAACTACGGTCCTCCTCCCGGAGCCGCCGAGACCAACTTCGGCCGCATCTTCGCCGAAGATTTCCGGGCCTACCGCGACGAGATGATCATTTCCAGCAAGGCCGGCTACGACATGTGGCCGGGCCCCTACGGCGATTTCGGTTCTCGCAAGTACCTGCTCTCCTCCCTCGACGCGAGCCTGGGCCGGCTCGGCGTCGACTACGTCGACATCTTCTACTCCCACCGGCCGGACCCGGAGACTCCCATCGAGGAGACCATGGGCGCGCTGGCGTCGGCGGTGCAGCAGGGAAAGGCCCTCTATGTCGGCATCTCCAGCTACACCCCCGAGCAGACGCGGGCCGCGGCGGCGGCGCTGGCCGAGCACAAGATCCCCCTCCTGATCCACCAGCCGCGTTACTCGATGTTCGACCGCCACATCGAAGACGGGCTCTTCCCCGTGCTCGACGAGCTCGGCATGGGCAGCATCGTCTTCTCGCCGCTCGCACAGGGACTTCTCACCGACCGCTACCTGGACGGCACCGTTCCGGCAGGCTCGCGGGTCGCGACGAGCGATTTCCTGTCGGAGGACGTTCTCACCGACACCTACCAGGGCCGTGCCCGCGCCCTCAACGAGATTGCTGCCGCGCGCGGCCAGACGCTGGCCCAGCTGGCGGTCACCTGGATCCTGCGCCAGCCGTCGGTGACCAGTGTGCTGGTCGGCGCAAGCAGCCTGAACCAGCTCGAGCAGACCGTGGCGGCCCTGGATGCCCCGCCCCTCACCCAGATCGAAATCGACGAGATCGAACCGTACGCCGTGCACGGCACCGGTCTGGGCTGAGCGAAGTGGGCTACCTCTACGCTCTCCTCGCGTCGCTGCTCTTCGGCCTCAACGGCAGCACCACCAAGGTGATCGTGGATGCGGGCCTGTCCCCGGCCCAGCTGACCTTCTTCCGGGTCACGGTCGTCGCCCTCCTGGCCGGCGGTCTGTTGCTCGTGACCAACCGGCGGGCGTTCCGCATCAGCCTGCGCCAGCTCGCGGTAATGGCCGTCCTGGGGGTGGCCGGGGTCGCCCTGATCCAGTGGTTCTACGCAGTGGCGATCAGTCTGCTGCCGGTGGGCATCGCGCTCATGCTCGAGTACACCGGGGTGCTGATCGTCGCCCTGGTCGCCCGATTCGTCTTCAAGGAGCGGGTCAAATCCCGCATCTGGCTGGCCATCGGTTGCGTTCTGATCGGCATGGCCGTCGTCGCCCAGATCTGGGCCAGCACCCTCTCTGACCTGGGTGTGTTGGCGGGAATCCTCGCCGCAATCTGCCTGGCCGTGTACTTCCTGGTCGGGGAGCGGCAGGTCGCCGCGACCTCGCCACTGGCCGTGTCGTTCTGGTCCATGCTTTTCGCCAGCGCTTTCTGGCTCGTGTTCAGCGCCTGGTGGCAGGTCGAGCCGCAGACCCTGGTTCAGGATGTCGCGTTGAACGGCAACCTCGGGGCGGTGTCTCTCCCGCTGTGGCTGCTGACGCTGTGGAACGGCGTGTTCGGCTCCTTCGCCCCGTATCTGTTCTCGTACATGGCGCTCGGCCGACTGACTGCCACGGCGGCCGGCATCGTGTCTGCCTCGGAGGTGATCTTCGCCTTCGCGTTCGCGTTCCTCTGGCTCGGCGAGTCCCTCGACGGGCTGCAGTTGGCGGGGGTGGTCCTTGTGCTCGCGGGCATCGTCGTCGCCCAGACCGCACGTCCGAACCGGGTTGTGGACCTCGACCTGGCCAGCCAGGACATGGTTCTGCTGAACGGACCTCTGCGGTAGCGCCGAAACCACTGTCGGTGGCTCTCCGTAGCCTGAGGGAACCCTCACCCGCGTACGGTCGATCTCGGAGAATTCCATGTCCACACCAGCGTCCCCACTTCCCCGACTGCCGGTCATCCGCGGTCTGCAGTTCGTTCCCGTGAAAGACGGCCTCTGGCGGGTCTCGAACCGGTCCGGCATGGTGCTCGGGCACATCGAGCGGCGCACCGAGGTCGACGGCGACTACTTCGCCGCGCGGCGCCTGCTCGCCGCCACCCGCACAATGAACGTCGGTTCGTTCTGGCGCATCGACGACGCGGCCGACTGCTTCCGCTGACGGCGCGCACCTCTCCGCAGGGCACGCCGCGCCGCTCCCGGAGATCAGGCCGAGACGCCGGTAAAGTGCGCTCATGCAGTGGTGGAATAGTTTCGTATCCTGGCTCACGGCAGCCAGCAATCAGTCCATGGTTTTCAGCGCCGTGGTGCTCATCGTCTCGATCGTCGTCGCCAGCCTTCTGGCGGCGGTGATCTCCCGCGGGGCGATCAAACGCCTCCTGGCGCAGAACGACCGGGCTCTCAAGGCGGCCGTGATCGGCACCCTCGTGGATGCCGCGACCGAGGCATCCGTCTGGAACTCGCTCACGCCGCAGGAGCAGGTCATGGCGGACCGCGCGGTGGGCCAGGCCGACGTGCAGCTGCGCCTCCTGCCGATCAAGGGTTCGGGCGTCGCCGCGAACTGGGCCGCGCATCAACTCGCTGAGCTCAAGCGCACCTCGGCCACGTTCGGGTACCAGCTCGAGCCCGCGCTGCTCGAGTTCCGCGACCGCCTGGTCGAATGGCAGGACAAGCCGGGCCGCACCCGCAAGATCTTCCAGAGCGACCTCGACCGGTGGAAGGTCTCCAAGAACAGCACCGAGAAGAACCTCCTCGCCGAGCAGGATGCCTGGACCGCCCAGCAGCACCACGACCAGTTCACCGCCGCGCCGGCCGCGCCCGTGCCTGCCCCGCTCCAGTACGCGTCTGGAACGGCCTCGGCGTCGACGGAGACCCAGCGCCTCCTCGACGACGTGCAGGCACTGGAAGTGCGCCCCACCCCGCTCCAGAGCTAGACGTCCGTGAGCCGCCGTCGCTCTCCCGAGCGAGGCGGCGGCTCACAGCTCTCACGAGTCAGCGCCACCACTCGTCGAACATCGATGCCGGGACCTGGCGCTTGTGCTCGGTGCCGAGGTAGCGGTTCTCGATCGTCTCGGCGACGAGATCGTCGACGGGCAGCCCCTCCAGGAAGTCGTCGATCTGCTCGTACCGCAACCCCAGGTTGGCCTCGTCGGTCTGGCCGGGGTTGTCGTCGAGAAGGTCGGCAGTCGGCGCCTTGAGGTATAACCGGTCCGGCGCCCCCAGCTCGACCAGAAGCGCTCGCCCCTGACGCTTGGTCAATCCGGTCAGCGGCAGGATGTCCGTGCCGCCGTCGCCGTACTTGGTGAAGAATCCCGTGACCGCCTCGGCGGCGTGGTCGGTGCCCACGACCAGCAGGCCGGCCGAGCCGGCGAGGGCATACTGGGCGACCATGCGCACCCGGGCCTTGGCGTTTCCCTTGTCGAAGTCCGGCAGCGGGCGGCCCGTCGCATCGGCGAATTCCGCTTCGATGCCGTCGACGGCGCGCTTGATGTCGAAGGTGACGGTCGACGCAGGACGAATGAATTCCAGGGCGAGCTGCGCGTCCTCCTCGTCCCGCTGCACCCGGTACGGCAGGCGCACGGCCTGGAAGATGGCCGAATGTCCCGCCTCGGCGAGCTGCTCCACGGCCAGCTGGCACAGACGGCCGGCCAGGCTGGAATCCTGACCCCCGCTGATGCCGAGCACGAGGCCCTGTGCCCCCGTTCGGACCAGGTAGTCCGCGAGGAACTGCACTCTGCGGCGAACCTCGGAGGATGCATCGATATGGGGGGACACGTTCAGCTCCGCGATGATTCGCGCCTGTAGTTCTCGCATTTCCCGAATCTACCAAACCGAGGGTAGGGCAACAGGATTCACGGGTGTCGTGCGGTGCCCCCGGTAGGAATCGAACCTACGACAAGCGGATTAGAAGGCCGCTGCTCTATCCACTGAGCTACGGGGGCGAAGAACGATCAACGATACCGCAGACCCGGCCCGCCGGCGCTCAAACGGCCTTCGCGGCCGCCACGAGCACCTGGGCGAGTGTCGGCACACCCGTGGCCCGGAAGACCTCGATCCCGGCCGCGTCCCGGATGATCACCGTGGGGGTGATCCGGATGCCGTCGGCCTCGGCTTCCGCGACGTCCCGCACCACGTCGAGCTCACGCACGGTCGCCTGGGGCACGAGGCGTTCGACCTCGGCCAGGACCGCCCGGGTCTGCATGCAGGGCTCACAGAAGGCGGAGGAGAAGTACGTCAATTCCATGCGAGGTAGTCTACGGAGCGCACGTCTCAGTCGCACCGCTGCCGGGACCAGCGCAACAGGGCCGGTCGGCGTCCGCCGTTAGACTCGGCACATGAAAAAAAGTAGTGACCGGTTGGTATGGATTGACTGCGAGATGACCGGTTTGGACATTGATTCCGACGAGTTGGTGGAGATCGCTGTAGTGATCACCGATTACGACCTGAACATCATCGACCCGGGACTCGACCTCATCATCAAGCCGAATCAGGCGTCGCTGGAGAACATGAACGACTTCGTGCGCAACATGCACGAGACCAGTGGGCTGATCAACGAGATCCCGAACGGAATCAGCGCCGCCGAGGCCGAGACCCTGGTGCTGGAATACGTACTGCAGTTCATCCCGGCCGAGCAGAAGGCTCCGCTGGCGGGAAATTCCATCGGCACCGACCGGGCCTTCCTGATGAAATACATGCCTCGCCTCGACGCCCAGCTGCACTACCGCAACGTCGACGTGTCCTCGATCAAGGAACTCGCACGCCGCTGGTACCCGCGGGTGTACTTCAACGCCCCCGCGAAAGACGGCGGACACCGCGCCCTGGCTGACATCCTCGAATCCATCCGCGAACTGGCGTACTACCGCCAAACCGTGTTCGTGGCCGACCCCGGGCCGTCCAGCCAACAGGCGAAGAACAGCGCGGCCGAAGCCGTGAACATTTTCGCTGCGAACATGTAATACACTTGCCGAGTTGCCTTCTCTGTGGGAAAGCAGCGCATGGTGGGTATAGCTCAGCTGGTAGAGCATCCGGTTGTGGTCCGGAAGGCCGCGGGTTCAAGCCCCGTTACTCACCCCAATTGAAACACGCAGAAACAGTCCATCGAACGCGCGACCGGGCCCTCGGATCGGGCCGCGCGTTCGCATTTCCGGCATCGAAACGCCTCACCGAAACGGTGTCCTCGCCTCGGCCTCCCCGCCGATCCAACGGCGTCCGGGACAGCTGAAAGGGATCTCTCCATGCGTGCTCGTTTCGCCCTCCCCGCCGTCGCTGCGGTGGCCGCCCTCCTGCTCACCGGCTGCGTCGACAACACTGTGCCGGTTCCCGGAGCCGACGCCACCGCGCCCGCCAGTACCGTGACCGAAGATGCCGCCGCCTCGGCGCTGCTCCCGGAGAAGGTCCGCGCCTCCGACACGCTCGTGATCGGCACGAGCCCGAATTACTCCCCCAACGAGTTCAAGGACGATTCCGGCAACCCGATCGGCTGGGGAGTCGAACTCGGCGCCGCGGTTGCCGCGAAGTTGGGTCTGACTGCCGACTACAAGGTCGCGAATTTCGACACCATCATCCCGAGCATCATCGGCGGCGAGATGGACCTGGGAAACTCGTCCTTCACCGTCAACCTGAAGCGCCAGGAGCAGGTCGACTTCGTCAACTACTACACGGCCGGCATCCAGTGGGCCTCCGCCACCGGCACCACCGTCGACCCCGACGACGCCTGCGGCCTGAAGATCGCCGTGCAGTCCACCACCTACGAGGACACCGACGAAATCCCGGCCAAGAGCGCCGCCTGCGTCGCCGCCGGAAAGCCCCCGATCGACAAGCTCAAGTTCGACACCCAGGACCTGGCCACGAACGCCACGGTGCTCGGCCAGGCCGACGCCTTCAGCGCAGACTCCCCGGTCACCCTCTACGCGATCCAGCAGACCGCGGGCAAGCTGCAGAAGGCCGGCACCTCCTTCGACGAGGCACCGTACGGCATGGCCGTGGCGAAGGACTCCGGGATGGCAGCGGCCGTGCAGGCTGCCCTGCAGTCCATGGTCGACGACGGCTCCTACGGCGAGATCCTCAAGACCTGGGGCGTCACCGACGGCGGCCTGAGCACCATCACGATCAACGGCTGACCGGCTCCCTGAGAGGCTGAACGAATGTGAGATGCTGAACGGATGCCGCAGCTGACTCACGAGGAATTCGAGCGTCTCGTCGTCGACGAGCTCGACCTCCTGCCCGACGACATGGTCGACGGCCTGGACAACGTGATCTTCGTGGTCGAGGACCGACCCGAAGACGGCACGATGGACACCCTCGGGCTCTATGACGGGGTTGCCCTGACCGAGCGTGGGCAGTACGGCTTCGGTGAGATGCCGGACCGGATCGTGCTCTACCGGGAGCCGTTGCTGGAGCTCTGCGCGGATCTCGAGGAGTTGCGCGACCAGGTGCACATCACTCTGGTGCATGAGATCGCCCATTTCTACGGCATCGACGACGACAGGCTGCACGACCTCGGCTGGGGATGACCAACCACCGTTAGCCTTGCGTCATGAGTAGATCCCGGCCTGCCCGCATCATCGGCGCCACGGTCGGCGCCCTCGTCATCCTGTCCGTCGGCGTCTACGGGCCGGCCACCCTACTGGGGCCGTTGCCTGAGGCCACCGCCACGCTGGTCACGCCGGCGGCCGGCGAGTCGATTCCGTTCCCGCCCGCGCTGCCGGCCACCGGCGGCAGCGCCGTCATCGGCCTGGCCACGGTCACACCCGATCCGGCCTTCCCGGAGACGACGGCGCTGGACGCCGACGCTCTCGCCACCACCCTGCCTCTCGCCGTGGCCGGCACGGCCGAACCGCTGCCGATGGCCGCGGCGACGAAAATCGTGACCGCCCTGGTCGTGCTCGACGCGAAACCGCTGACCCTCGGTGAGACGGGGCCTCAGATCCCGATCACGGCCGCGGATTACCAGGACTACATCGACTACGGCAATTCCGGTGCCCGCACCGTCGTGGTCTTCCCGGGCGAACTGTGGACCGAGACCGAGCTGCTCCAGGCGATGATCCTCGGCTCCAGCAACAATCACGCCGACACGCTGGCGCGCTGGGCCTTCGGCTCCCTCGACGCCTACAGCGCCGCCGCCAACGCCTGGCTGGGCAAGCAGGGCCTCGACGGCACCCGTGTCGCCGACGCCACCGGGCTCAACGACGAAAGCGTCGGAACGGCCACCGACCTTGCCCGGCTGGCCGGCCTGGCCGCCGCCGAACCGGTGATCGGTGCCATCCTCTCCCAGCCGGCCTCCGCCCTGGTGGGCCAGCGCGGCGTGGACAACACCACGGCGTTCCTGGCCGAGGAGGGCGTCACCGGCATCACCCGCAGCTACACGGACGGGGCGGGCGTCTGTTTTCTCTTCACCGGCCAGGTGCAGGGCCCGGACTCGACCTACACCTTTGCCGGTGCCCTGCTCGGCGAACCCGACTACGACACCCTGACCAGTGACGTCACCGCCCTGATGGAGAGCGCCCGCGCCGGGGTACGCGAGCTGCCAACCCTCGCCCAGGGTGACGCCTACGTGGAGTTCAGCACACTGTGGGGGGCCGAGGCCTCCGGAACCGTGCGCACGGCCACGACGACGTACGGCTGGCAGGCTCAGGCGCCGGGCGACGCGGAGGTGATCCTGGAGACGGTGTCGACCGGCCGGGCGGGCAAGACTGTCGGCCGGGTCACGGTGGAGGCCGGAGGCGCCGAGGTAACGTCGACGCTGGTGCTCGACCGCACGATCAGCGCGCCGGGCCTCGGCTGGCGGCTCCTGAATCCCGCACCGATGATCTCGGCACTGTTCGCCGCTAACCGCTAACCGCGTGCGGCTCCGGCATCGGGCTGCCGGCTACTCGCCCTCGCCGGTCGACTGGTACGGGTCGCTCTCGCCCGCGTCGAACCGGTAGCGCACGTGCACGCGGCCCTGCACATCGCGCACGTCCTCCTCGTCGTACCAGAACAGCGTTTCGACCCCCTCGACGGCGGCCATCATGCTGACCCGGGCGTCATGATTGCCCTGGATCAGCACCCGGGTGTCGACCTGGCCCGCGAGGGGACCGTCAATGAATTCCGCAGTGTAAACGACATTTTCAGCACCTTGATCAGCCATACCTCCAACCTAGTCCCGGGCACCGACTTACGGGCGTCGGATGTCCGGGGTCCCGGCCAGCCGGATCGTCGCCTGCCGCTCGGGAGCCTCCCGCTCTCGGTAAGCGTCCCAGCCCGCTTCCCACTGGTCCCAGTGCGACCGGAACAGTTCGCCGTCCCGGGCGAGGGCCCGCTGCTTGCGGATGCGGTCGTCGGCGGCCAGCCAGACCCGGATGTCGCTGAGTGGCGCGTGGGCGGCCGCCAGGGTTCCGCAGCCCTCCACGATCAGCGGGCGGGCCGGGTCGACCGGGTGCCATTCTGCCGACTCGCGCCGCTCCCAGTCGTAGCGCCGCCAGGCGGCGGGCCGGCCCAGTCTTCTCGGGGTGAGCACCTGTTCGCTCAGGTGCATGACGGCGGCGTCCAGCCCCTGCCAGCCGGGGTAGATGTCGTCCAGCCGCACCAGGGTGGGCCGGAGCGGTCCCGGCCAGGCGACGACGAGCGCGTCGGCGAGGGTGCTCTTGCCGGCGCCGCTCGGCCCGTCGATGAGAACGACGGGCGCCACCCCGGCGGCGGCAAGGTCGCGGAGCACGGGGGCCAGCAGCATCCGTCGGTCACCGACCGGATCGGAGGCGGCCGGTTCGAGGGCGGCCGTGGGCAGATCAGGTGAGGACAAAGTTCCAGCTTCCCGTCGCCACGGAGACGCTCACCGAGAGCAGGGCCACGGCCAGACCGATGCCGACCAGGGCCACCTCGCGCCCCCGGAAGCTGGAGGGGCGGGCCCAGGTGCGCCGCACCGAGGCGCCGAACCCGCGGGCCTCCATCGCGGTCGCGAGTTTGCTGCCGCGCCGGATCGACAGCACCAGCAGGGCGAAGGCCTGGCTGAGCAGCCGGCGCAGGACGCCGCGGTCCGCGATGCCGCGGGCCCGCCGGGCCAGTTCGAGGGCGTGCCAGTCCTCGAGGAACAGGCCGACCAGGCGCAGCCCGGCCAGACCGCCAAGCACGAAGCGGGCCGGCAGTTTCACGACCTGGCCGAGGCCGTCGGCCAGGTCGGTGGGGTCGACGGTCACGAAGAGCACGACCGACGGCAGTCCGATGGCGAGGATGCGCAGGGTCGTGGCGATGGCCAGCTCGAGTGATCCCTCGGTCACGTTCACCAGCCCGAAGGACCAATAGACCGCCCCGGCCGCCTGCCCGTAGAGCAGGGTGGTGACGCCGGCGGTTGGTGCGGCGATCCAGACCGGCAGGGTGCGCACCGCGAAGGCCTTCAGGGACAGCCCGGCCCAGAAGAAGAGCACAAACTCGCAGGCGAGGGCGACGACGGCGGAGACCCAGTCGATGGTGAGGATGAGCACGCCCGCCAGCAGCAGCGCGGCGGCCAGCTTCGCGACCGGGTTGATCCGGAAGATGGCCTGGGTTCCCCGGGCAGGCGTCAGCACGCTCACCGGGACACCGCCGCCCGCGGCGTGACGCTGGGGCCGGCCTGCCCGGTCAGGTGGTACTCCCGGTCAGCCAGGGCGGCCACGAAGTCGGTGTCGTGCGAGACGGCGACCACCGCGGTGCCCTCCCGCAGGAGTTCGTCGAGCAGGGCCACGATCTCCCGCCAGGTGCGCAGGTCCTGGCCGAAGGTGGGCTCGTCGAGCATGAGCAGCCGTGGCTGGGTGGCCAGCACGGTGCCCACCGACAGCCGACGTTTCTCGCCGCCGGAGAGGGTGAACGGGTTCGCCTCGGCCAGGTGGTCCAGGCGCAGGCGCTGCAGCACCTCGTCGACCCGGGCATTGATGTTCGCCTTTGGCCGTTTGAGGGCGCGCGGCCCTACGGCGAGTTCGGCCCGCACGGTGGCGGCCACGAACTGGTGCTCCGGGCTCTGGAACACGGTGCCGATGCGGGTGAGCAGCTGGCGGGACTTCCAGCGGATCGGTTCCTCGTCGGCCCCGTCGGCGAACTCCGGGCTCGCGAGCACCGCTCCCCCGGCCGGTTTCAGCAGGCCGGCGAGGGTGAGCATCAGGGTCGATTTGCCGGCGCCGTTCGGACCGGTGACTGCCAGAGCGGTGCCGGCGTGCACCGTGAGGTCGATGTCCCGGGCGAGCACGTCGGCGCGCGTGCGCGCGATCGCGAGGCCGGGCGTGCGGAGCAGAGGAACCGAGCCGGGCGCCGACGCCGAGCGGGTCTCGCCCCGCGATGAAGCCAGACCGTTGCCCCGCCCGGGCACCCAGACACCCGCGGCCGCGAGCCGTTCCCCCTGCCTGGTCAGCACGTCGTCGGGATGGCCGTCGGCCAGCACTCCCCCGGCCGCGTCGAGTACGATCACCCGGTTCACAAGGTTCTGCCAGACGGCGACCCGATGTTCGATCACGATGAACGTCGCCGCGGAGTTCTTGAGCACGCGGGCAACGGAATCGCGCACATCCAGCACGCCTCCAGGGTCGAGATTCGCTGTGGGTTCGTCGAGCAGCAGCAGCCCCGGCCGCATCGCCAGCACCCCAGCGAGGGCGAGGCGCTGCTTCTGTCCGCCCGACAGCGACGACGTCGGATGGCAGAGCGGCAGGTCCAGGCCGACCATGTCCAGAGCGTCGCTCACCCGGCGCCAGATCTCCTCGCGGGGCACCCCCAGGTTCTCGCAGCCGAAGGCGACGTCGTCGCCCACCCGCGCCAGGATCACCTGGGAGTCAGGGTCCTGCAGCAGCAGCCCGGCCTGGCCTCGCGCGGCGGTCGGCCCGGCGCCGTTCACAAGCAGCTGACCGCGCTGCTCGCCCTCCTCGTCGCCGCCGAGAACCCCGGCGAGGGCGTGCAGCAGAGTCGATTTGCCGGCTCCGGAGGCGCCGAGCAGCAGCACGCGCTCGCCCGGCTCGATTCGCAGGTCGAGGCCGTCGACGGCCCAGCCCCGCCGCCCGGCATGCCGCCATCCCCAGCCGCGGGCCACGACGGACGCGCCCGAGACGGATGCCGCTGCTGCCGGTGTCATCGCCGTCCCCCTAGACCTGGGTGCGGTTCGATCGCCCGGCGGCGAACCGCGACAGAGCGCCGGTGCGGGCGAGGCCACGCATGGCCAGCCAGGACAGCAGTCCGGCCACGACAATGCCGGAGACGATCGAGGAGGCTGTGTAGATGGTGATGAAGGGAACGGCCGATCCGGGGTACCAGAGCAACAGGTCGTTGACGGCGAGGGCAAGGCCGGCGCCCGCGCCGGCGAGCAGGGCCACGACGAGGCGGTAGTTGGCGTAGAAGAACAGCGCGAAGACCAGCTCCGCGCCGAGACCCTGCACCAGGCCGGACACCAGAATGGTGGCCCCCCAGGCGGTGCCGCCGACCAGGGTCGACACGACCGCCGCCAGCAGCTCGGTGTAGAGCGCGGCGCCGGGTTTGCGGATGATGAGGCCACCGAGCACACCGGCGAACAGCCATCCGCCGCCCAGGAGAGCCTGCAGGCCCGGCAGCAGCGGAGTGAGCACGCCGCTGAGCGGGTTGTATGCCTGGTTCCAGACGACGAAAATCAGCCCGCTGGCCACGCCGATGACACTGGCGATGACGATGTCGACGACCCGCCACCGGAAGTTACGCGGCCGGCGGGACGTGGTGGAGGTGAGAAGGGTGGTTGTTGCGTGCACTTTTCGTGCCCTTTCCGTAGATGGTTCCAGGGCACGGGAACGAGAAAAGCTGCCTCCCTGCGCTGGCATGATCCAGATCAGGTTCGACGGTCGAAGCTTCAGAAGCTTCCTCTCAGCCCGGTTGACCGGACTCCCGTGTTCGTATCAAGTATAGACCTCGGCCTAGACTCGCGGGATGGAGTCCTCGCCTCGCCCCCGCATCACTGTCGGGCGCGAATGACGTTCACCGTTCCCCTGATCCTCGCCGGGCTGTTGCTTCTGTTGCTGCGCCACTTCATTTTGCGGCGACGACGGATGCGACGCGGGCTACCCGTGCGCGGACCCTGGCACATCCCCCGGAGCTGGCAAGAAGGGCCGGGCTCCCGCCAGCAGCTGAGCCGCTGGTGGCGTAGCTGGCGCGGGCGGCGTTGAGCGCCCGAACGCGGTATGCTCGGATTGGTGAGTCGGGAAGTCTGGTCGACAGCAATGTTCGTGTGCCACAAAATCCTGATTGACTGAGGCTCGTCTATGCCGAAACCATCACCTCTTCCTACCACCCCGAAACTGAACGTCTTTCGCCGCAGCAGCTATCCCGAGTACCTGCACGTCTTGACGATCCTGCGCAAAGAGACCGTGGGCGGCGCTCTCCTGCTGGTGGCGACGGTTCTCGCGCTGACCCTGGCCAACACCGGGGCCTCCGATTTCTACTATGCGGTGCGGGACTTTCAGATCGGCTACGAGCCGTGGCACCTCAATCTGAGCCTCGGCGCGTGGGCCGCCGACGGACTCCTGGCGATCTTCTTCTTCATTGCCGGGCTCGAACTCAAACGTGAGTTCGTCGCCGGCGATCTGCGCACCTTCAGCCGCGCGGTCGTCCCGGTCGCCGCGGCCGTCGGCGGCGTCATCGTTCCTGCTGTGATCTTTACCGCGATCGCGTTCAGCTCGGGGCCGGAAATGCTGCGCGGCTGGGCCATCCCCACCGCAACCGACATCGCCTTCGCCGTGGCCGTGCTCGCCGTGATCGGCTCCAAACTGCCCAGCGCCCTGCGCATCTTCCTGCTGACCCTGGCCGTGGTCGACGACCTGCTCGCCATCGCCATCATCGCCTTCTTCTATTCCGGCGACCTCCAGCCCGTTCTACTGCTGCTCGCCATCGTGCCGCTGGGCCTCTTCGCCTTTCTGGCGCACAAGTACTCCTACCTGTTCGGCACCACCAGGTGGGCCGCGGGCACCATTCTGCTGCCGCTCGGCCTCGCCACCTGGGCTCTCGTGCACGGCTCCGGCATCCACGCCACGGTGGCCGGAGTGCTGCTCGGCTTCGCCGTGCCCGTGCTGCGCAGCCGACGTGGCGGCGGACCCGACGCCGGCCCGGGCCTGGCGCAGAACCTCGAGCACCGCATCCGCCCGCTCTCGGCCGGTTTCGCCGTGCCGGTCTTCGCTTTCTTCTCCGCCGGGGTCACGATCGGCGGCGTGTCAGGCCTGACCACGGCCCTCACCGACCCGGTCGCGATCGGAATCGTCGTCGCCCTGGTGGTGGGAAAGCCGGTGGGCATCCTGCTCGCCACCGTACTGGTCACCAAGACCACCCGGGGTGCCCTCGACCCGGATCTGGCCTGGGTGGATGTGATCGGCGTCGGCATGCTCGCCGGTGTCGGCTTCACGGTGTCGCTGCTGATCAGCGAGCTGGCTTTCGGGCAGGGCAGCCCGCATGACGACCACGCCAAAGTGGCCATCCTGACCGGGTCGCTGCTGGCGGCACTGTTAGCGACCGTGGTGCTGCGGAGCCGCAACCGGCATTACGGACGCATCGCCGACAAGGAGGCGCTCGATGCTGACAACGACGGCATTCCCGACGTGTTCCAGGTTGATGCGGCTCGCAGCGAGCGGTCCGACGGGCACTGACAGCGCCGGTGCGCAGTCAGCCGCCCAACTCCCTCAGCCGGAGTGACTGCTGTTCGTCACAGGTATAACGCCGTGCCCGGCGCCGAACCAATTCGACGGAGATTCGTCGGTCAACACCCGTTTCTGAGCCCAAACGCGCCGTTGAGGGCAAAATCTTCGTCGAATTTGTTCGGGACGGATGTACCGCTGGTCCTTGGGCTCGAAAGACGCGGCGGTTGGAGTGCACGTTCATCCACCTCGTCGCTGTCCGCGCGCAAACGTGCGTCGGAATCGGGAACAAGCGCCGCAGAACCCCCGATCCGCAGACCCCCATCACCCTCGGCCATTGAGACTCACTCATCTAGCTGGCCCACGGGCACTGATAGGGCCGGAGCGCAGTCAGCCGCTCAACATCCTCAGCCGGAGTGGCTGAGCGACCGGGCGGTTGGTCGCATTCGCTGCTAGCGTTTGAGGGCGCGGACGACGCGGGAGATCGCCTTGCCGGCCACGCAGAGGAACGGGATGCCGACCGCGAGCAACGAGATGACGTTGGGCTCGAAGCGCACCGTCGTGCCCGATTTGACGTAGGCGCCGATCGGCAGGGATGCTCCGCCGCCCCCGCCGCCGGACCCGCTGCCGGTGGCGGCGGAGTCACCCTCGCCACCGCCGAAGCCGTAGTAGACGAGAGCAACGGGAATCAGGGTGACGCCGTCCACCTGGACCGGATCACCGTAGGCCGACCTGACGCCGGCGGTACGAGAGATATCTGCGAGCTTCTCTGGAAGGCTAGTCATGGATTCAGGCTACCCCCTGTCTGGTTTGCGGTTGCCTGATCAGTGGTGGCCTGGTCAGGGTTTGTCCGGATCCAGCAGCGACGCCGGGCGTACCATGCCGCGCCCAAACCTTGCGGTAACCGAGTCCACGGCCCGTTCGGCTCCCCGCCAGTCGTCGTCAGGGTCCCAGAGGCCGGCGCCACTGCCGTCGCCATCGCTGAGCTGCTCAACGCGCACGCCGATGAGGCGCACCCGGATGCCGGACGCCGCCAGCGCGTCGAAGCTGGCGGCCACCTCCTCGTAGATCCGGCGTCCGACGCTGGTCGGTTCCGACAGGGTGCGGGAGCGGGTGACGGTGCTGAAGTCGGTGTAGCGCACCTTGAGCACCACGCCGCGGCCGACGAGGCCGGCGCGGCGCAGCCGGGCAGCCACCGCGACGGACTGCCGTAGCAGTTCGCTGCGGAGCCGCGCGACATCCGTCACGTCAAATTCGAACGTGACCTCGTGGCCGACGCTCTTCTCCTCGTGTTCCACCGTGACCACCCGAGGGTCCCTCCCCCAGGCCAGCTCGTGCAGCTTGCGGCCGGCGGCCTCGCCCACGCACTTCTGCAGCACGGCGAGGGGGGTGCGGGCCAGGTCGCCGATCTGACGCAGGCCCTGCCCGACCAGCGCCTGCTCGGTCGTGGCGCCGACCCCCCACAAGGCGCCGACAGGCAACGGATGCAGGAACGCGAGGGTGTCTTCGGCGGGGATCACGAGCAGGCCGTCGGGTTTCGCCCGGCCCGACGCCATCTTGGCGACGAACTTCGTGCTCGCCGCTCCGACCGAGCAGGTGAGCCCGGTCTCGGACTTGACCCGGGCCCGGATCTTCGCGCCGATCTCGGCCGGGGAGCCGTGCAGACGGCGGGCACCCGCCACATCGAGGAAGGCCTCGTCGATGCCGAGCTGCTCGACCAGCGGCGTGAAATCTTCGAAGATGCGCATCACCCGGTCCGAGTATTCTTTGTACCGGCCCATGTGCGGTTCGAGCACCACCGCCGCCGGGCAGCGCCGCAGGGCGAGCGCCATAGGCATGGCCGAATTGACGCCGTAGCGTCGGGCCACGTAGTTCGCCGCCGTGACCACCGAGCGTCCGGACCGGTGTCCCACGATCACCGGGAGGTGCACCAGTTCGGGGTGATCGAGCAGTTCCACCGACGCGAAGAACGCGTCCAGGTCGATGTGGAGCAGGGTCGCGGAGCTGTCGTCGACCGCATCGGTCGAGACCGTGCGATCGCTGCCATCCTGCCTGCTCATGCGTCCTGCCTGCTCATGGAGAGACCCTAACCCGGACCGGCGACAGCCCGCGACCGATTCCGCGACGGGAGAACGTGAACAGCGCCGCGGCGGAATGCACGGTGACGGAATGCACGGTGACGGATGCCGGTTGTAGCGTTGCAGGGGCATCCGTTCCACCCGTTCTACCCGCTCTACCCGTTCTACCGAGGGAGTCCCATGACGTATGACTGGCTTGCGCTGCAGAAACAGGCCGCCGAGGAGTTCGGCGCCCGCGTCGACCTGATCACCGACTGGGCCGCCGCCACACCGGACACCGAGTGGACCGTGACCGAGTTGGTGCGCCACGTGGTGCTGGAACAGCAGTGGGTCCCCGCGCTGCTGCGCGGCCTCTCGGTGCTCGACGCCCGGCGCTCACTCACCCCGCTGGGCCCGGACCTCGCGAAGGAATGGGCCACCCATTCGGCGCTGGCGGCCGCAGCCTGGGCAACGACCCCGGCCGACGCACCGGTGACCCTGTCATATGACACGGTGACGGCATCCGACTACCTGCGCGAGCAGGTCTCCGACGTCACGATCCATTCCTGGGACCTGGCGCGGGCAACGGCCGCCGACGAGTCCCTCGACCCGGCCCTGATCGAGGCGGTCTGGACGGTGTTCGAGCCCCAGCGGGACACCCTCGAGGCCAGCGGCCTCTTCGCCTCCCCGGTTCCATCCGACGAGAACGCGCCGCTGCAGATTCGGCTGCTCGCCCTCACCGGCAGGGATCCGCGCCGGCCGTAGCCCGCGGGCTGCACCTGCCAGGCCTGGGGCTATCGGCTCTCCTTTCCCGCGCCGGCGATGCGTTGGGCGATGTAGATCGGAACGATCGACACCAGCACCAGCACCACGGCGATGACGTTGACGATCGGTGCCTGGCTGGGGCGAAACAGGGTGTCCAGAATCCAGATCGGCAGCGTCTTGACGCCCGCCCCCGCGGTGCGCACCGTCACCGTCTGGTAGAGCGAACCGGAGCACGGTGATGATGTTATCGAGCGTCCAGGACCGTGTGATGGTGCCCGTGAAGCTGTCGACCGTCCACAGAGAGGTGATCAGCAGGGCGGCGAGGGCAACGATGTAGATCAGGCCGAGCCAGAGCAGAGGGGTGGACAGCCTCAGCGTCAGGCGAAGCCGCGGATGCCGGCTCAGCGTGATCGAACCCCGCCGGGCGAGCGTGTCCCGGTGCGGCGGCACCGGCATCCGTTGCCCCGGCGACGCCGTGTCACCCGTCATGATTCCTCCGATTCGGCTCGGCCGGATGGGGATGCCGCGCTAACCCTTGATCTCCTGCCAGGCGGTCGTCCAGTCGGAGTAGTCGGTGCACTTCACGTCGGTGCGGCCGTCGAGGCAGTCCTCAATGGGAGTGGACCAGTACCAGATCTGCGCCGCGTACTCCTCGTCGCCGGCGTGGGAGATCTCGCACTGGTCGGGGTTCACCGTGAAGTCGCAGGCGCTCTCGTTGCCACCCAGCCCGGAGCACCCGTCGCGGCCGTAGTCGCTTAATTCGGAGATTGTCGCAACACGCCGCCCAGATCGGCTGGGGTGACCCGGTCTTTTCGGACGGGGTCCTTGGTTTCATTTTAGGCGGCGAGTGTGAGTTTGATGAGGCGTTCGGT